>CAMCFM010000106.1 GCA_945874095.1 Candidatus Kuenenia stuttgartensis | reverse complement strand
AGCTCCAAATACTGGTCCGTCGCCCTGAAATGGGAGGATGGAGTGGTGGCCCAGATTCGTGACAGCATGCTCCCGGGATCAAATTTTGCCTCTCCCGGCCTTTCTGTTCTGGCTCAATATGAAAAAGGCCTGGTGGATTTGATCAGCGGTCGCGTTTCAGCCGTTTCAGGAGTGAGCGTACCGGTGAAATTCCCCAAAGACTTTGACACAACCTTTGCCATGATCTCGACTTTTGTCGATCGAATCAAGGCGGTTAAAAATCAGGAATTGAACAGATTTGCAAACGTGCAGGAATGCAATCGCACATTGGCGATTCATGAACTGAGATCGAAAATCGTCGAGAACATCTAACCTATAGAAAGCGTTGGATCATGGCAAAAAAACGTCCTAAACAGGCTAAGGGTTCAAATCCGCCCGCTCTAACAAAGATGAGTGAGGAAGATATGTTGCAAGAAATATTCGCCCATATCGATCTTCAAACGAGCTCAACACCTGAGGAAATTATATTTATCGAATTATTTAGTGAAAAGGGCTACTCTTGCATTCCTATTAAAGATAATTTGTTTTTGGCGGCTCATCCGGATGGCTTCGCTTTGATGATAGAGCATAATGAAAGCTCTCCAGTGATTTCAATCAATATGCTATTGATGTTGCAGCCTAACCTGACTTTATTGAAAAAATTAAAATGGGCCAACCAGCAGATGTCAGAAGTTCCTGTCGTAAGGTTTCTTGTCGATGATACTGGTGTCATCATTGCAAGAGTCGATTACATTTATCAATCGGGCATCCATTCCGAATACTTATTTGAACTCGTTGCATTATTAAACTCAGTCGTCAAAAAGATTTATGAGACAGATACGCAAGGAGTTCTCGATAAGGACGGATACCAAGTTTTGCAAATGGAAGACATCGACGACGACGATTGATCAACAATTTTGCAAAAGGAATGTACAGGGATTCAGGAAAAAACCGTCGCCTGACTGGTCATGGTTCTAGTCTTCCAGCAGGCTTTGCCTCAAGCCTGACAAGTGGGGTGATTTGCTATCCGCCCGAGGTTCCAGATATCCAGCCCAACCGGATCTAGAAAAACCCGGTTATTTATTTGGCTCATGCCGGATATCGGGGTGGACCTTAAAATGCTTTTGTATTGGCTTTAAGCACCAACGGTGCGGTCCATACCAGCCAAGGCCAGCGGCCTTGGTCTTGAGGACGAAAAAGAAGAAACCCTACCTGATTCCCCCCACCGCTCGGCCCCAGGACCAAAAGGTCCTGGGGCCGAGCGGTGGGGGGATGGTAATTGTCGACTTCTTATTGGCTTACGAGTACCTTGGGCGTTGCCCAAGGCTGGTATGGGTCGGGCCTTTGGCCCTAAAACCAGATCGCATTCAATACAGCCACCCCGGAATCCGGTATGAGCCATCATTATCAGGATATAATAAAAAAATCCTGAAAAATTTCAGGATTGCAACTGGCTCAGATTCAAAGGAATGGGCAGAGAGAGAATCGAACTCTCCACACCAGGATTTTCAGTCCTGTGCTCTACCAACTGAGCTATCTGCCCTTTGATAGATCTAATATATAGCTTTCCGGAGGCTGTGTCAAGCAACTTACTGCTTTTCTTCCTGTTTATCTCGCTTTTCAGCTAGGATTCTACCGTTCAAAGTACGTCTATCACATCACTTCGGATCTTTCAAAACCCCGCGTTTTCTTGCCTTCGTCGACTCGTTTTTCGTAGGTTCGTCAGCCGAAAGGTCAGACCTGATCACGATCATCACCCCATCAAGACTACGAATCGGACTCCCGCCTGACAACTCTTCCAACGGATGGGCAATCGCATCGCCCACCTCCGCCCGGTCAGGACCAAGCGTCAACCGAATCTTCTCCGGCCGTTCCAGCTCACCCTTCTTCGTTCCAGCCTCCAGAGCCTTCACCCTGGCTAAAGTCGCCTCATCTACAACCACCACTTTGCTCGTCTGCTGGTCTTGAATTTTCGTGAATTCATCAGAGCTGACACGCTCCAGGCCTTTGGGGAATTTCGCTTCGAGATTCAGAATCAGCTCTTCGAATGAACTTGTTGGAACGAATCCAAGATAAATCAGGCTCGGAGTCCCCGCCTCGTCAGAACTCTCCGTCGTTTTCAGAATTCTGCTATCCTGATGGTGGAACTGCGACAAGGCTCCAAGAACGTGATCCTCCACTTTCGAATTCGTTGCCGGAACGTGGATCCGAATCGCATGGCGGCGATCCACTACCTTTAACCCATCATGAAACTGGTCGATCGGACTCAGAGCTAAAGGCCTTGCTGTAACTTCCGCTCCAGCCTGACCTGACTTCACTGAGGGGGGCCCGTCAAAAACTTTCGAGGCTCGTGAAGCGACCTGCAAGTCTACCTTTGGCGACTCTGGCTGAGATTCTTCGTCCACGTTCGCTAATGCCTCATCATTGCGAGCATCCCCAACTGTCACTGCCGTGATCTTTCGGACCTGATTCTCCGAAACTTTTCCGCTCTCTTTTAACGAAAAAAAGACGCCAGAGGAAACAACCGCCACAGCGAAAACAGACGCTCCCACAGCCCACCATGGATTGGCCCCGCCCACCCAGTCGGAAAAGATTGGCCAATGTCGCCTAGCCAGCAAAGGCCGGATCCGTTCCGTCATGTCCAGCGGTATCGCTGGTCGAGGCAGGGATGCGACTGCAAAGCTGGTTGCCATATACTCTTGAAACAGGAGTTGGGCCTCCGCATCTGTGGCCAGCAAAGCCTTGATTTCGGCGGTCTCGCCAGGGCTCAGGTCTCCATCCACAAGACGGCTTAGTAAGGCTTGCTGGCTCTGGTTCATCGTTTTTTTGCTCAACCTCAACGCTTCATTCATAGTGTCTGCCAACCTCGAGAAGAACCACGCCCAATCAAGCGTCAGCGGGCTCGTTCGTCCGGAATCGCTTGCCGGAAGGTTGGATCCCATCGTCTGCATTAGCCTTCATGATCGGCTCAAGCTTCTTGCGCAACTCTTCACGAGCCCTATGGATGCGGCTCCGAACTGTACCGATCGGCATCCCCAGCACGGTCGCAATCTCGTCGTATCTCAAATCGTCGTAGTCGCACATCACAAGCACCGCCCTCTGGGCTGGCGGTAACGAGTTTAAGGCCTTCTCAATAAAGCTGTTACGCTCGTCAATCAAGAGGTTGTCGAGCGACGAAGTTTCCGAATCCGGGTCCGCTGGATCAAGGTCATGCCCACCATCACGATCCGACCAGCCAAGCCTCAAACTCGGCAACCGCCTTTTACGCTTATGACTGATCGACTGGTTCACGGCAATGCGATAAACCCAGGTATAGAAGGAACATCCGCGTTCGAACTTTTCGATGTTGCGGAACACTTTCAGATAAGTCTCCTGCAAAACGTCAAGCGCCTCGTCTCGCGAACCAACGATCCGCAGGATGCTCGCAAAGAGCCTCCCCTGCGTGCTTTGTACCAATTGGTCGAACGCTCTGGCTTCACCCGCCAGATATCGCTCCACCCAGTACTCGTCGGTTCTTACGTCTGACATTCACATTCTCAAGTGTTTGACGCAGCCAGCCAATTGATGGTTCCCTGGAATGACCACCCACCATCGGCACCTTCACACCTTGTCACTTCATTGTATGACTCTTATGATGTCAGAGAAAGCTAATGGCAACAGGATTCATGAGACACGAGGCCCGAATTGTCCGCAAAGTCACATCTGAACATCGTTTGGGATAACCAGTCCTACCCTCTTGAATTTGATTCCAGCTCCATCGGCTACCACTGGAAAGGCCCCAAAGCCCTGACTGAACAGGAATTAAGATCCAAAGTCAAGGAAGTTGTTCATGGCGCAATTGGACGCTCCCAGATTGCGGCCTCGCAACTCCTCGTCGGAGATGATCGCGTCGCCATTCCTGTCCATGGCGATTCCTCTCTGATTTTGCCGCTCCTGAATGCCATGATTGAAGAACTTCAAATCGCTGGAGTCAGGACAGAAGATTTTGTCGTACTTTGTGACGCCTCCGAACTCGATGCCATAAAGGCTGCCATCAAGCCCAATATTCAAGTCACTGCCCACAACCCCACCGCCATCGAGGAACGTGCCTATCTTGCCAGCACCCAGGCCGGTTCGCGGATTTATTTGAACCGGCACATGCTCGATACGGATGTCATTATCCCTCTGATTGCCGCTGAGCCGCACGGTGAAGGCCCTAGAAAGGGGTATATGCAAGGACTTTGGCCGAATTTCAGTGATAGTGAAACGAGAATTCAACTCGCTGAGAAGTTTCGTAAAAAGCGCAAACAAGTTCTCAAAGAAATTCAGGAAGTGCTTTGGCTTGGAGGTTTTCATCTTGCAGTGGCTATTATTCCAGGATCAGGCGGAGTGGCGTCCCTGATTTCTGAAAGACCAGGCGATATTCAAAAACGGGTCTATCCTGCCGTCAATACCTTATGGAATTGCAATACAGAAGAATCAGAAGCGGACCGCCTGATTCTCTCTGCTTTTGGAGACTCTCATTCAGGAATAGACCTGAAATCCTTAAGCCAGGTCATTAAATCAGCCGCGAATTTTGAACACGTCAAACAAGTGGTATTAAACCTCTGGATTGATACAAACGCCTTGGAAGCTCTCGAAGGATTTGTCCGCGGGAACCCGATATCGCCCGATAATCATCTCATCTCCTGCCTCAGGAAACTTGCGAATATAGCTTCCAATCAGAAGGTTTATATCTTAAGCAATATTCCGGAAGAGTTAACGGATGAGCTGAATCTGATTCACCTCGAATCTCCCAAAGAACTGGCGAATCTCGTCAATCGCAGTTCTGCACAATGGATGATCATTGAAAATGCAAATCGTGTCAGATTCATCTCCTGACTCTTCTATCCAGTTCCTCCCATTTTGAACCCCCCATGCTAGATCGATCATAAAAAATGAACGCATTTATGGACCAGTCGAACTGGGCTGTCATCCGCATCAGTGGCCCTGACAGACTGAAATCGCTGAATAACATGTGTACCCAGGATATCAAACGAATGATTCCCGGTCAGTCAAGTGAAACATTTATTACCAACCTTCAAGGTAAAACCATTGGATTTTGTACTGTCCAAATGTTTCAAGATGAAATCCTGATCCGATCCAATCCAGAAAGCCTCGAACAGGTTTTAAAAGCCCTTGATAAATACGCAATCTTTGATGATTCGAAAATTGAGGAAATCACCAATTCGCTCGATCAACTGGCCCTGATCGGAGATTTGGCAATAAGCCCTATATTCAAATTCTTAAAAATCGAATCACATGAAACTTTAAAATCTGACGTTGCAGATTTTTCGCCAGTTTATTCGTTTCCAGATCCATCCACAGGATTATCAGGCATCGTCGTGATGGGAAATAAAGGTCTCAATCAAAAACTCGTGAGCCTGATTGAATCTCAAGCAACAGCACTTTCTTTCACGGAATACAACCGATTAAGAGTTTTGAACACATGGCCTAATTATAATCAGGATATCAGGCCAGACAATTTGCCTCAAGAAATTGACCGTGACAAGACCGCAATTCATTTTAATAAAGGCTGCTATCTAGGCCAGGAAACCGTTGCCAGACTTGATGCGCTTGGACACGTGAATCGAATCCTGATGGGCTTTATCTGGGAACCTTCCAGCCAATCCATCACACCGGAATCGGCCATCAATCAGGTCATCTTGAATCAGATGGAGCAGCAGGTGGGTGAAATCCGATCGGCAACAATAGGACCTAAAGCCGGTCAGATATTAGGAATCGCTATGATTCGAATTAAATCGCTCGAACTATCTCCGTATATTTCTGAAGATCCAACAGGCTCTTTAAAATTCATGAAACTAGAAGAATTTCGGATTCACTTTCATTCGATCGAATGATCTGATCCTAATCTTGAAATACATTGCATTTGCGTATCATTCAGCCATCCTTCATCTGAGAATCCACGACCTGCATTATAATGCTTGATCAAATCCTCGAGACTCGTTTTCGTTAAATAGGAATCTTCCACTGAGTCTTGTGCGAAGATGCTCTCTGGTAGAGCATCTTCCTCAGGCGTCCAACCCTCTCTCTGATTAAATGCTTTGCGCATTCGGACAATAAGTTTAGCCGATTCTATTAATGAACTCTTGGTATAGCAAGTTCCAGTCACGGCACTGAGCATCTCGGCTGATTCCTGAAAAAAGTCTTGAAAAACGCCCCTGATAAATTTACATAAAATCAATGAGTCCATAATCGCCGCCTTGTCTTCGGTTTCAATCACAGCCAATGCAACGCTATCGGCACTTCGATCATGCTCTCGAAAGTCCACTTCATAAGCACCCGTCCTGTTATGGTCAGCCCCTCTGCATCCAACAGTCATACCAAGAGCCATGGCATGCAATTTCCTGGGATGATATCCCGGCATTTCCAGCCCCTTGACCTGTTGAGCAAATGCAATCGTGTTTTGGCCAATCTCCTGGGCTGCTCTACGACTACCGAGTTTCAATAGACGAGCGATTATTGATGGATCTGGGCTCATCATGTCATGGATCAGTCTTATAACAGATTCCCCATCGCCGAATTTAGGGAAAACGTTATCCTCCAAGCCTTGAGGAATGAATTTCTTATCCATACATTCCATCAAAAAAGCAATCGTTCCGCCTGTAGAAATTGTATCAAGACCAAACTCGTCGCATAAAGCCGACGCTTTCAATACCATTTCAGGGTCAGAAACTCCACACAAAGGGCCTAACGCAAAAAGAGATTCATATTCCATGCGAACCCCTTTTGGTTGATCGCCCTTATCTGATTTTATCGAATAAATATGTTCGCATCCGATTGTACAAGCCGCACACGAGTTTTTGGCAATTTTACGCGCTGGCGCAAGGTCGTGCTGGGTGAGCGACTCAACTTCAAGGAATGATCCTTCTTGAAAGTTTCTGGTCGGTAGGGACTCAAACCTATTGAAAACAAGCAGATTTGCAACAGTCCCAAGCTCTCTGTATTTGGCAGTTGCTGGGGTAAATGATCGCTCTGAAAGTGATCGGGCAATCTTCATGGTCTCATTTGTATTTGCAATGTTTGTTCGTTTATCTCCACGGACGGCAATGGCTTTTATGTTTTTTGATCCTAATACAGCGCCAAGACCACCGCGGCCTGCATGTCGGCCATCGTGACTTAATGTCGCAAACGGGATTTGTATTTCGCCAGCCAAACCAATAGAAATAATTTGCCAGTCGGTTCCAGATTCAACCCTGATTTTACGCTCTGTCTCTGCGGCGGTATCTCCGAGATAAGGTGCGGCAGTTGAAAGACTGAAACGGATCGGATCATCGCCAGTCCCATCAATAAATAAAATGGAAGGTTCTACCAGCCTGCCTTTGATACAAATGGCATCGACGCCTATCTTTTTCGCAGCCATTGCAAAATGAGATGAACACATGGCATCGCAAATGCGATTGCTCAAAGGGCTTTTCGCAATCACAGCGAATTTCGCGGACGTCGTTAATGGAGTACCAACCAGAGGACTCAATGCAATTATAAGTGCGGATTCTGCGCTCAGTGGATGATACCCAGCCTCTGTTTCTCGGGATAGAATCCAAACACCTAATCCGACTCCACCAATGACTTGTGAGTAGATCTCAGATCCAATTTCTGGGAGATCCATGATTTGATTGGATAAATCGATTCGCAGGTATTTTCCGTGGTATCCAGGTGTCATCCGCCTGCATCCACGGCGAGAATCAGAATTTTGTCATTTGCAACCAATGGATCCTGTAAATCCATCAAGAATTCACTGGTCCCTCGCATGAATCGATATGCGGGATGGAGGCTTTCGTTCACAATGACCGGCCCTTTTAATTCAGGAAAATTGCGGGATAATTCGGAAATGAGTTCTGCAAGATTCTCGGCCTCTAAAGTCGCATGTGCGACTTTGGTGATGAGTCGAGGGACTCCATAGAATTCAATGTGTATAGGCGGTGCCCTGAATTCTTCAGGAATGGGCAGATTCGTAGTTTGAAGTATATTTCGGTAGTCGCCTGGAGTATTGATATTTCGGAAACTATCGAGGTTCGGGTCAAATTCCTTAATTTTATTGACATGGATTGTTTTAGAATGAAGTTCTTCCATTAAAAAGAATGGACGATGGCGATCATCTCGTATCAATTGGTTGACTTTTTCCAGTACAGGCTTGACCTTATAAACGGCTGTCAACGGATAGTAGTATTTTCCATCAAACGGCATCACCAGTTCGAAATTCTCTGATTGGTTTGAAAGATGGTGGATCAACTCTGGCTTCAGGAGCGGGCTGTCGGTTGCAGTGATGAATACTGAGTCGATTTGATCTGAGATGTGCATTAGTCCAGACTGCATGCCCTTTAAGGGGCCTTGATAAGCAATCGGATCGCGTACTATTCTGATTATGGATCCAAGTTCAGGTAGAATCTGATCTGGAGATGCAACCACAACGATTTCTGATGCGATTTGACCGAGAATATCAATGGCATTCTCAATCATCGTTTTCTTTCCAAATGGCAAGAGGGCTTTTGAAAAGCCCATCCTGCGACTCTGGCCACCACACAGAATAATGGCTCCAAATCGTGGTGTCACAGCCATGAGCCAGTCTCCGGACGAATCATAAAGCCCATTTTAATGAGTTGAGACTGAATCAATTCAGACTTCAGAATATCAATAAACTGGTGGACTGTTGATGAGTTCTGGTTTGATCGTTCTACGGCGAAGTCATAAAACTCCTGACGAATGGGAATAAACTCCAGGCCATATTGGCGGGCAACAGGCTCGATTGTAATTCCCCAATCAGATCGGCATTGGATCACGGATGCAGCCACGGCATGGTGAGACCGCACTTCGACATTGTAGCCGGTCGGCTTACGGCCTTCGAGCAATTGATCGATAAGAACTCGTGTCCCGCTGCCCCTATTGCGGCAGACCATTCGGCAGTCAGAAGCAGAAAGTGCGATATCGATGGCCATTTTCAAGCTGCAATTTTTAAATCGTGGGTCACCGGATCGAAATACAAAGCCCTGCATTCTTCCATATCCATGAATCAGAGTGATATCTGGATTTAAAAAAGGCGTGTTGTATAGATCTGTGATTGGGTCAAGTAAATGAGTACCGGCAATGTCGCATTCACCTCTGGAGACTGAATCAAGGCCGCCCTGAGAGCCCACCCAAAGCGTTTTCGAGCGAACTTTTTTCTGCTTTGAAAGTTGACTTAAAATGGTGTCGAGTCCAATGCAGTGGGACCCAATCACCACCAGATCGGATGGTATCAATTCCCGTCCGATTGGAATAACTTCGACCTTTTCATTGGCCTCAATGTATTCCTGATGACGAGAAATCACCACAAAACCATCGGCCCGACTGAATGTGGTGACAGATCCTGAACCCTTGCCCATCGGATAAGCTGTCAGACCTGATGTGCCAGGCATCAATCCCACAAGTAGATATTCCGTCCTTCCACGCTCACTATTCACTCGGCTAGACATCACAGCTGGAATCGAATCGGTTTTGCGATCTGAAATGCCTGCCAGTTCGCGAATAATCGGGGCAACAAATTCATGAAAAGTAAAGATCGCTGAGGTCGGAAATCCCGGAAGCACTGCAATCGGTGTTTTCCCCGACGCACCCAGGCAAACAGGCTTCCCAGGCTTCAAGGCAACACCATGCACCAGTATTCCCGGATCCATTTCCGAGATCGACTGATAAGAAATATCACCTCCGCCTTTGCTCGTTCCGCCTGATAATACAACCAGGTCGCATTCCTGAATTGCAATAGAAATCCTTGATTTCAATTCGTCGTAGTCATCCGCAACAATCCCGTATTCGACGGCCTCTCCACCGTTTTCACGGACAGCATCGGCAAGCATCCGCGCATTGGCATCGTAAACCTGTCCTGGTAAAATCGGCTGGCCGGGGGCGATGATTTCATTTCCTGTCGAAATTACGGCCACTTTTGGCTTACGATAGACCGAGATCGTTGAAACGCCTATCGCTGCCAATAGGCCAGTTTCTCTGGCTGTAAGTCTTGAGCCTGACATTAATGTGAGTTCGCCGCGTGCGATGTCCGTTCCAGCATAACTGATATTTGTGCCGGGGCTCACCGGCTTAATCAATTGAATCCGATCGTGCATAAAAAGTGTATGTTCGACCATGGCGACGGCATCTGCGCCTCGTGGAATCATCCCACCTGTTGCAATCGCTGAAACGGTACCGGATTTTAGTTCCATTTGCGGAATCATTCCAGGCGAAATCTCTTCATTATTAATCAAAAAGTGGTTGGGCGATTCTTCTGAACTATGAAAACTTTCTTCGGAAATGATCGCATATCCATCGACATTGGATCGATCAAAGCCTGGCACATCGACTTCCGAGATAATATCTTCGGCCAATATCCGTCCCAAAGCCTCTGAAACCAGCACATTCTCGGCCTGAGTTACCAGAGGAGAAATGGCAGAACGCCAGCGACGTTCGGCCTCGTCCCGATCCACTACATCAAGAAATTGCTGCTGTTCTTTTGCCATTTACATATCATACATGATTCTAAGGAATATCATAACACCAAACTGTTAATTCTGTCCCTTCCGGATAGCCTTCGAGATCGTCAGGAACCACAATAAAGCCGTCGGCTCTGG
>CAMCFM010000105.1 GCA_945874095.1 Candidatus Kuenenia stuttgartensis | reverse complement strand
ACTTGATGGGTCTTCTCAAGGTAAGTCTGCCATCGTTCGTTACACTCACCTCAATCAACTCCAGGAGCAGTTCCATTCAGGGTTACAGCAACAGATGGGGCCGGTTGGATGAGTTGGAACGCATCGACCAGATGCCTGCACTCACTTGCGAGAAACCGGATGAGGTATTCCGTAGCGTTCCGATAACGCGAGATCGTACTGAGAGACGAACGTCGCACGTCTTCGTGCCGACCCAGCCATCGATTTCTAAGTTCAATGATAGTAAGTGGTTCAAACCCAAGTGTCGAAGGGACAGAGTTTTCAAGATGAGAGTTGATCTTGGCAGCCATCTGGCGTGCGTGATCGCGGTCGGGCCCGACTCTTGGTTGTTTGCGTAGACCGTTTTCTGAGTACCTCAAGTACCAGATGCGTCCGCGTAGATGAGCATGAACCTTGCCGACGGAAAAGCAGGAAGTTGGCTTCTTTTTCTTGTTCGTACCGTTCTTTTTTTCAGACATAAAATCGATCTCCTTTGGAGAATACACCGCTACAAAGCGCTGCAAAAAGCGCTGCAAACGGCGATTTCCGCGAGATCGTAAAAAACACAAAAGCCTGTGGTTCAATGACTTGGAACCACAGGCGTCTTGATTTAGCGGAGAGGGAGGGATTCGAACCCTCGGTACAATTTCTTATACACAGCATTTCCAGTGCTGCACCTTCGGCCGCTCGGTCACCTCTCCGGCGAGAGCTATTAAACCATGTTCCTCTGACAAATTCAACGTCAAGTTTCGATGATTTGACAGAGTTTGATGGATTTGTCGTCTCAATCAGTTCTTTTTAGCAGCTTTTGACTTTGCTGATGCTTTTGCCTTGGCCTCGCCACGCAGTTTGTTCAAGTTGGTTCGTTGGGCTGGTGTCAGGACAGCCTCGCTGTCGGACAGAATCGTTGCACGAAGGGCGACCAGTTCGGCTTCAAGCTGGTCGAGCTTCTTTGAATTCTTTTCGCGGATCGAGTAAAGCTTTTCACGCTGCTCGTCGCTCAGGTCCACCTGTCCAAAGTACTGTGGAACGCGGCGAAATTCTGCAGCGGCTTTGGCTGGCTCTGAAGTCTTGGCAGCAGGTGCTTTGGCGGTGTCTTTGGACTTGGCAGGCGCTTGGGCCAGAGTTTCTGTGCCAGTCATCACCGAAATGGAGAGACCGAGCAGTAAGGAGCAAATCAAGTTGGATCTCATCGGAAACGATCACCTTTCATCTATCAATGCCGCAGACTTTTGCGGGAAGTTTTCAGACAGAACCGATCCTGCGTATGGATTCACAACGAATTTTCGGACCGGATTGCATCTATCATCAGGCACCCTAAAACGGTTGTCAAGTGTTCGAAAACGAACAAATCTTGCCTCAAGTCATGTCGATTCCGATTCGTCTGACTGGATGATGTTTTTCTTGGTTGTTTACGCCAGAGACCGGTTCGGATTATGATGCCATCTAGTTATGAGTCCACTTTTTGGAACTTCTGGAGATCCGATCTCATGTCCACTGATGCAGGTTCCCAACCCGTCGAGCAAAAAATTCTGGTTTCCGAAACGCACCAACACGCCCAGCGCGTCGTGCTGTTTCAATACCCAAAAGTCGTCTTTATGGTCCCTTCTTTGGTGACAGCTTTGATTTGCGGCATTCTCATGTCGATCATGGGGATCGACCTCAAAGTGCCAGATAAAGCAGAGGCTGCTGGAGAATTCTCGGCCTTTCTCACGAAACAGAATCTTGTAGGGGTGGTCTTCCTGACCGTTCTGGCAATCAATCTTGTCGCGATGTCTGTCGACTTTCCACGATATTCTGCGCTGGCACTGGTTTTCGGTGGGACAACGTTTGCCCTGATCTTTCTAATCATTAACGATAAATATGGGCTGATTGACCCACTCAAGCGAATTGTGAGCGAAGTCTATATTGTCGCAAACGCGACATTTTACTTTCTCTTCGCAGCCATCCTGATGATCATTTTCCTGATCGTATACACCACCCGCTGGATGGATTACTGGGAAGTTCGGCCAAACGAAATTCTTCACAACCACGGGCCACTCAGTGACCAGATTCGCTATCCAACCTTTGGCCTGAAGTTCGACAAAGAGATTCCTGACATTCTGGAGTATCTTCTGATGGGTTCTGGCCGATTGGTTTTCAAGGTTCCAAACGAGAATCGTTCGATTGTTCTCGATAACGTACTTTGGATCGATCGCAAAGAACGCCAACTTCAGGAAGTCCTTGGCGAAATGGCTGTCCGTCTGGATGTTGATGAGAAAGCCAAATCGACTAGTGTCTGATTCAAGATCAGATAGAACAAGAACTTAAAAACGCGTAGAGGTGCTGCAAACCGTTGCACCTCTACGGAAATCAATCAGGCTGAGAGGCTTGTGTGGATGTGATGAGTTGAGCCGTGAACGTATCAAACTCAAGATTTGGATCCAGCGGGTCCTGACTGGGATCCTGACGAATCAATGTTGGTTTTGCGTCATGCCCGTTGGCAGATTTTTGAGACAGTTGGACTGATGCAAGCTCGATAAGTTCGTCTCTGATAATGGTCTGCAAAACATCTTCGATATTTTTCAGGCGTCGGGCCACTTCTGAACCGTCAAGCGTTCGATGGTCGTAAATGATTTTGATCAGAACGTTTCCGTCAGGACTGATCGGACCGAAGTTGAAAGTGCAGGTCAGTGGAGAGATGGGGTGGAGGCTTTCGGCGCCTAACACTCCATAGGAAGTGATACCGAAAGTGCCCATTCGCTTGGCGCGTTTATCGCCTGAAAAGTTGAGACTTGTCCACCAGAGGATTCGCCGCAGGAAAGTTGGAAGACGTCCGATTTTCAAGGCACGCCGGTACATCCCAACCGTGGTGACAGGTATATCCTTATAGCGTTTCAGGGCGACCTGAAGTTCTGTCAGGGACTGCTTTTCAGGGGCACGGAAATGAGCAAAAAACAGGCATGGCTCATCTTCGTACTGGCGTTCGATTGCGACGGAGCAGATACTGAACGGGTGGTCATAAAACCGGAGCCATGGGTAGCGTATCAGGCTGCGACGAAGTTGTGGATGGTCTTGAGCAACTATCGCAAAAGCTTTCATAAATAAAGCGAACCAGGAGATGCGAGGTTGACTTGCTCGGCGGATCGATTCCAGATCTTTGATATTGATCATGCGCTGAACCGGTATGGACGGCACTCGGCGAGCCTCGTGCATTAAGTCCATAATGATCCGACGTGATGCGGAAACCGATCTGTATACGCCGCGTTCCTCGTGCATCCATGCACCTGTCGTTAGAACCTGGATCTAGAATCTTCAAACTTCACGGACCTCTTTTCGGCATAACTGTACCAAAAACTACAAAGTTGAACAGTCGATCTGAATTGGAGAGCGATTGTTGACGCACGTAGAAGACTTCAGAAAATCCGCCGATCAGGCGTTCTAAGGTGTTTGATGATAAAGATATACACGCATTTCTTGCCACCAGTGGCAGGCACATTTGGATCTCATGAGATTGCAGTGGTTGCGGATATCCTCCGCGCTACATCGGTGATGTCGGTGGCGCTTCATTCAGGTGTTTCGGAAATTTTTCCGTGTCTGGAAGTGGAAGAAGCGAAGTCTCTGGCGGCAACGATTCCGAGAGCCCTGCTCTGTGGAGAGCGTCAGGGGATCATGCCGGAAGGGTTCGACTTAGGGAATTCGCCAGGCGATTACACCGTGGAGCGTTGCCTTGGAAGGCCGATGGTGATGACCACGACCAACGGGACTCGTGCATTGATGGCATGTTCTTCGGCAAAAACGGTTTACACGCTTTCGTTCGGAAATATTGGCAAAGTTTTTGATGCGTTGAAGTCGTTGGATCAGCCGATCCATCTGGTGGGATCAGGGACGGATGGGCAGATCAGTTGGGAGGATTCGCTCGCTTGTGGGATGTTGGCGCATGCCTTGATTCAGGCAGGTCACGAGCCGGGGAACGATGCGACTCGAATTGCTATCTCGCTTTATCAGAATGAGTTAGGGTGGCTTAACGTTCGGTCTGTGGGTTATCAGCCGCAGTTGGTTGGAGTTCTCAAGCGAGGTCGGGGTGGTCAGCGTGTTTGTGAAATTGGACTGGAAAAGGACATAGTTGAGGTCGCTCGTCTCAACGACTTTGATATACTAACTGAGGTCAATCCCAATCCATGGCGTGTCGTTCAGTCCAATATGGTCTGAATTGCGGCAGGCATTTATGATAAGCTGACAGGGAGTTGCGACCGGTTCGCAAAGATCAGCTTTCAGACCCATAGGCTTTTGAAGAGGATACCATCGGTTATGAGTTCGCTTGATATGGAAAAGTTGGTGTCGCTGTGCAAGCGCCGAGGATTCATCTTTCCGTCGAGCGAAATCTATGGCGGTATCGGCGGATTTTGGGATTACGGCCCGCTCGGCGTCGAACTCAAACGCAACATCAAAGACGCCTGGTGGCACGACATGATTCGCACCCGCGATGACATGGTCGGCCTGGATTGTTCGATCATCATGAATCCGCGAGTCTGGGAAGCGTCCGGCCACGTCGGCGGATTCTCCGATCCTCTGGTGGATTGCAAGAAGACCAAAGAACGCTATCGAGCGGACCAGCTTTGGGTTTTCGTCTACCGGTTCAACGCCAAAGACGCCCCCGGTTCAATGGTGGAATTCTGGTGGGGCAGTCTCGGTGGAGGGCCTGACGAAGCTCGCCCAGCCGCTGAAGCCCGGGCCGGCAAAGTAGCTAAAAAGCTTGGTGCACCTGTCGATAGCTCCGTGGTTGGCTACATGCAGGTCGCTCCTGAGGATCGCGAGAAAGTCATCGGCCCTTCCGTGGAGGAATCCGGGACCCTGACTGAGCCACGTTCGTTCAACCTCATGTTCAAGACTTATGTCGGTGCTTTGGAGAGTGATTCTAACGTCGCTTACCTGCGTCCCGAAACCGCTCAGGGCATTTTCGCCAACTTTAAGAATGTGTGCGATACAGGCCGGGTCAAGCTCCCATTCGGTATCGCTCAGGTCGGCAAGAGCTTTCGGAATGAGATCAACCCACGGAACTTTACGTTCCGTTCGCGTGAATTTGAGCAGATGGAGATTGAGTTCTTCTGCAAGCCTGAAGAGGCCAAAGAGTGGTACGCCTATTGGCGGAAGACTCGCTTTGACTGGTACGTAAGTCTTGGTCTACAGTCGGATAAGCTCCGCCTGCGGGATCATGATCCAGATGAACTCGCCTTCTACTCGACGGCGACAGCCGACATCGAATATGCGTTCCCATTTGGAGTGAGCGAGCTTGAGGGCATCGCACACCGGGGCGATTATGACCTGACGCAGCATATGAAGTTCAGTGGCAAGGATTTGACCTACTTCGACGAAGACTCGAAATCCCGGTTTACCCCGCATGTGATTGAGCCTTCCGCAGGTGCTGACCGTGCTACTCTGGCCTTCTTGTGTGAAGCTTACACAGAGGACAAAGTGGAAAACGATACGCGTACGGTTTTGAAGTTCCACCCACGTCTGGCTCCGATCAAGACGGCCGTTTTCCCACTGGTCAAGCGTGACGGGATGCCTGAGAAGGCGGCTTCGATCCATCACCAGCTTCGCGAAAAATTCGCGTCGTTCTATGACGAAAAAGGCGCAGTTGGACGTCGGTACCGTCGTCAGGACGAAGCTGGCACGCCTTACTGTATTACAGTCGATGGACAAACCTTGACCGACGATACGGTGACGATTCGCGACCGCGACAGCCTGCGTCAGTGGCGTGTTCCGTCTGCCAATATTGATGTGATGATTGGCGACATGATTTCTGGCAAGCTTCAGGCTCCTCAAGGTGAAATCAGCGGCGGTTCGGAATCATGAACCCTTGCCTGAGCCTGGTCACCATGTGTGAAACCGATTCGCTGAAGGCTCTTGAAGCCTCGGCGCGAGCCGGTTTCGGTAAAGTCGAATTTTGGTGGCCCAGGCTTAAGACAGAACTTCAGTCGGGATCGCTTGACCAGATTCTGGAATCGCTTCAGGAGCATGAACTTAAGCCTGCCTCCATGGCAGGTCTTGGTCTGGAGCTGGTCGGTTCCGATGCACTCTGGCGGGAATCGCTCGCCCGGGCCGTGGATGCGTTCACGGCTGTGGCTCCTCTGGCGATCCCTCTGATCATCTTCACGCCGGGCATCAGTCACGATGTTCCTCATGAAGCACTTTACTCCACTGCGATGGAGCGATTACAGGCCCTTGCAGAAATTGCCGAAGAGTTTGGGATAGAACTCGCCCTTGAATTTCGGTCTGACTCGCGATGGCTTTCGTCGCTTGATACCGCTGCGGCGATTGTCTCGCAAGTCGACCATCCACGCATCGGGCTTTGTCTCGACCTGTTCCACTATTACCTTGGGCCAAGCAAGTTCGAGGATCTGAATGCGATCGTGGTCGGATTATTGAAATCTGTTCAATTTTCTGACCTGATCGGGACGCCTCGCGAATTGGCACGCGATACAGACAGAATTCTGCCGGGCGAGGGTGATTTCGAGCTTTCAGCCATCGTTGGGCGACTTCAGAAATACAACTATAGCGGCATCGTTTCAGTCGAAGTCCCGAACCCACATCTCTGGCCGATTGCTTGCGATCGAGTGGCCGACATGGCCCATCAGGCCATCAGCCGAATCTGGCCTGAAGATCAGGCTATGGATGATCTGGAATTGCCTGATCTGGAACAATCAAACGACAATGCTTGAATCTGCCTTAAAACCCGCCGTTGTGATTTATCGAGAGGATCAGCTTTTCGCTCCCTGGGTTTACGGCATCTTTGGAATCGTCGGGATCAGGATCCTGTTTCCAGACTTTAGCTTCGACTCACATTTTCAAGGTCTTCAGCTCAACACAGATTCAGGAAGTTATATCGTCTTCTCAGTGGTTTTGCTGATCATGGCCTGCTTCATGCGGATGGTGACTGAAGTCTCGCCAACCGGCCTTTATGTCAGCTTTGGCTGGCTTCCGATCTATCGCCTGAATATCCCAATTTCACAAATTCAATCCGTAGAGACCTGTACCTACAGGCCACTGCGGGACACTTTGGGCTGGGGAATCCGACGCAATTGGCAAGGCCAGGTGGTGCTCTCTGCACGCGGGAATCAAGCGGTTAAAATTACGCGTTATGATGGGTCTGTTGTGATCATCGGAACTCAGAAATCAGATCAACTTGCGACGGCCATCGAAGATACCCGTCGCACGATGATGATTTGCTGATTTGGTTTAAGTCGGATCAGACCCGGCGGAAATACGACTCAGGTGAGACCTGATATTTCACAACCATCTCCGGAGTGGCCACCGGCACTTGCTTTTGATAGAGCGAATCCACGCCTCCGATGACCATGCCGGATGTCAGCAGGGTTCGTTCCACTGGATATAGTGGCTTGTTTTCAATCACCATTGTCTCAATGTGACGCACGAGTGGACTGAAAAAGTCGGCTGTGGTGGCGCCGTGAGAAGGCATCGGCAGGTACATCTGGCACGAGATGATTTCGCCGTTGTCCGACCTCATACCAGCGTAATTGAAGTCCTGAATGCTGGCCAGAAACAGAGTGGTCTTGAAGCCATCGTTATGGTCGATGAAATACGCGATCATCTCAGGGAACTTCTTATGGGCCCATTCCACAGTCACGGCATCGCTTGGATATCCTGTATCCACAGGCAAGTTATGGCTCCGGTTCAGAGCGGCCACCATCAGCTTTCGAGTGGTTTCGTGCTGGGGAAGCATCAGCTTTTCCCACATTTTGGCACCCCTGAGGGCATGGACCTGCTTGATTCCGACCTCTCCGCCAAGCCGGCGTTCGGACATGCACTGAGCGGTCTCAAGGCCGTGGAAGTCGTAACTGTCCACACCCCCGTATCCTACGCAGACACTTTCCGAAAGAGGCGTGTTGTGAGGCATGTCAATCTGGGGGAACCGCCAGGTCACAGGCAGCGACGAACCTGCGAGGAACGGAAAGTTCAGCCGTTTTGAGTCGTTCACCATCTCGCTGCTGCGTGCCCAGGTGGTGGATAAATGCTTGTCGTTAAAGACGGGCACTCCGCGGCCGCTTTCATCAAACACCTTGACAGCCTGCTTGAAGAACTCGTAGCGCGGGTAAAGTATCTGGCCTTTTTCATTTTTTTTGTATTCGCCATGCTCGGCGATAATCACCACTCCGTCCACAGCCAGTTTCGAGCCGCCCTGGGTCAGAGCTTCGGCGATGGTTGGATACGATTTCAGCTTATGGCGTGCAATACGTTCTTTGGCCAGATCGCCCTTAGGAAACTGGTCGGTATAAATCGAGGCCACATCAACCCTTGGCATCTCCCATCGGCCTGCCCAGCTATAGCCCAGAGTCATTCTGTCGAGAAAATGCTGGGCATGTGAGTGGGTGCGTACTTCGGTGCCGATGAAGGCGACTTTTTTGCGAGGTGCGTCGGTTTTGGCCGAAGTTTTGGCCGTAAAGGCGAGTGATAATGTCGATGCAGCAAGAAACTGACGACGGTCCAGGCGTGATTTTTCGATAGCCATGAGTGTGGATTCTCCGCAAATTCGTGGGAGGTACTCGGTCGGGTGGGAACGATAGTCGCCATTTTACTGGCGAAATTTGGTGGCAAGAAGAGAGGGGAACCTGATTCTGCCAGTCCTCCGATTAGAAAGCAAGCCTTGCGTGTGGAATTCCTTGGAGCGTAAAATTCGGATTCGTACATCTATTGTCAGTCATTCAAATTGGTGGAACTCCAATCAAAAATTGAGGGCCGACCCCATGGCGAGCAAGAACAGGCGTAAATTTCTAATCCAGTCCAGCTCTATCCTGATAGCCGCTGGGACCATTTCCAAGCATGCTGGGGCCGCCCCTATGACCACCGCCAAAGAAGTGATTGCGGATCACGAAAATCGAATCAAGCCATTGGAGATTGTCACCGGCGATGTCTGGTGGACTGCCAACGTGACTGGTAAAGATGAAGATTTTGCCGCAAAAGAAAAGGCCCAGAATACGCTCGACGCTGCACTTTCGGACCCCTTGAGATTCTCAAAAATCAAAGCGGTCAGAGAGGCTGGTGTCGCTGATCCAAGTGAAAAACGACAGATCGAACTGCTTTATCTGCAATCACTTGAGAAACAGGTTGATCCGAAATTACTCGAAAAGATTACGGCCAAAGCCAATTCGATTGAAAAGGCATTCAACGTCTACAGGGCCAAGGTTGGTGGGGTGGAGTTGGCCGACAGCAAGATTCGCGAACGTTTGAAAGAATCCAAAAGTAGCGATGAGCGAAAAGCTGTCTGGGAGGCCAGCAAAGGGGTTGGAGCCTCGGTGGAATCGGATCTCAAAGAGCTCGTGAGGCTTCGGAACGAATCCGCTAAAAATTTGGGATTTCCTGACTATCACGTCATGATGCTTGCTCTGAACGAGCAGAACCAGTCGGACGTGATTGCTCTGTTTGACGAGCTTGATTCGCTCACCAGAAAGCCGTTTGAGGAGCTGAAATCGACCATCGATACCGCTCTGGCCAGGCAGTGCGGAATTTCCGTAGACGAACTCCGCCCATGGCACTATCACGACCCTTTCTTTCAAGAAACGCCCGCCGTTTTTGATGCGAATCTGGACGAACCTTATGCCAAGGCAGATATTCTGAAACTTTGCCGCGAATTTTACGCCGGCATCGGCCTGCCTATCGAAGATGTGATTGCCCGCAGCGACCTTTACGAGAAGCCTGGGAAGAGTCCTCATGCTTTTTGTATTGATGTCAATAGGATGGGTGATGTGCGGGTTCTGGCTAATATTGTAAATAATGAATATTGGATGGGAACCATGCTCCACGAGCTGGGCCATGCAGTTTATTCGAGCCGAAACATCCCTAAATCTGTGCCATATATCTTAAGGGGTGAGGCTCACATTCTGGCGACAGAGGGCGTGGCGATGCAATTTGAGCAATTCAGCAAGGATGCAGACTGGCTCGCCGCCATGGGCGTGAAAGTCGAAAATCCTAAGGCTTACGATGAAGCTGGCTCAAAGGCTAAACGAGGTCACCTCCTGATCTTCTCCAGGTGGTGTCAGGTCATGCTTCGTTTCGAAAAAGCCATGTATGCCGACCCTTCTCAGGATCTCAACAAACTCTGGTGGGATCTGGTTGAAAAATATCAGGGCCTGAAGCGTCCAGAAGGTCGGAATCAGCCTGACTATGGGGCCAAGATTCACATTGTGAGTTCACCTGCCTATTATCATAACTATATGATGGGACAACTCTTTGCATCGCAAGTGCATCACACCATCTGCCGGGAAGTGCTGGGTGGAGTTTCGCCTGCCAAGGCCAGTTATGTAGGGAACCCCAAGGTCGGCCAGTTCATGGTCGAGAAGGTCTTTGCGCCTGGGCGAAGCCTGAGTTGGAAAGAACTGGCCCAGTTTGCAACCGAGGAACCTCTTTCCGCCAAAGCGTTTGCAGCCGATTTTAAAGGTGACTGAGTGTGGCTTGGAGAAGTGGCAGGACCAGTGCACCCTCAAGCCTGTTAAATTACGCTTGCTCCGGTTCGGGAACTTCAACCGAACCGGGGCTTGCGCCATCTTTCTAGCCGGTCTTTGCGCTAGCCCCGGTTGCGTATTTAAAATCGAATCGTGGCTTGTGCCATCTTTCTAGCTGGTCTTGGCGCTAGCCCCGGTTGCCCATTTAAAAACGAATCGTGGGATCGGCTAGATAAATCGAAATCGAATCGAACCGGGGCTAGCGCCA
>CAMCFM010000104.1 GCA_945874095.1 Candidatus Kuenenia stuttgartensis | reverse complement strand
TTCGGTCGATCCTTCAAAGCCGATTGTGGTGGTGACTGCCCACCGTCGTGAGAATTTTGGTCAGCCCATGCGCGAGATCTGTGAATCTGTCGCTGAACTGGCTCGAAAATTTGACAGAGATCAGATTCAGTGGGTTTTTCCAGTCCATTTAAATCCGAATGTAAAATCGACGGTCTTCGAAATTCTTGACCAAGTTCCGAACGTGATTTTACTGGAACCGCTGGAATATCCATGGCATGTGCAGCTTATGAAACATGCACGATTGATATTAACCGACTCAGGCGGAATTCAAGAAGAAGCCCCGAGTCTGGGCGTGCCTGTGCTGGTTCTGAGATCGACCACAGAGCGTCCTGAAGGCGTAGCCAGTGGACAGGCCAGGCTGGTTGGATGCCGTCGCGACGATATTATCCGCGAAGCAACTCGGGAATTGCAATTGGCGGCCCATGGCTTGAAAAAACAAGAACATCCAGCGAATCCTTATGGCGATGGATTCGCTGGCCGACGCATTGCTGATGCCCTTTTACGGGATTGATTGCATTTCCATCAGGCTTTTGCCAAAGCGCCTGCATGTTTCTGAATCCGGCGGATGGCACTGGCGATTTGATCCATATCGGAACGCGGGCCCAACAGCATATTCTGGGTGAACCAGACGGCATCTTTGCAAATGGTGTCGTTGGCAGGCCTTTCGGCATTTTTGGCGTACCAGTCATTCAAATGCTTTTCGCCATAAATTCGTAAAAAGCCTTTATTGGTTGTCACCACTTTCAAGAAAGGCTCTTTATTCAAAGGACTATAGCCTGTGGAACCGGGAATGCCCTCAGCTGCAAGGGCTTTCAGGAAGGTTTCTCGAGGAAGTCCCTGAAACGCTTGGGAATTATAGCGGAACATGTAAAGGTGATAAGCGTTGCGGGTGCAACCATCGTACATCTTTGCAGGCATGATTCCGGGAATGGCCTGCAATTGTTCCGTAAGATATTTCGCATTCGATTCACGGGTCTGCGACTGCTTCTCCAGACGCTCCATCTGGGCCAGCAATATGGCTGATTGAAATTCAGTCAGGCGCAGGTTTGCTCCATTTCGGCCGTAACCGCTGACGCCGGAATTCGGTCTGGCCCGACCATTATTATGAAAGCTGCGGGCCTCTTCAAAATAATCGGAATTGTTTGTCAATAATGCTCCACCTTCACCTGCATTCAAATTTTTCGAAGCCTGAAAGCTGAAACAGCCGATATCTCCAATCGTGCTGACCGCCCTGCCCTTCCACTCGGCCAGAGGAGATTGGCAAGCATCTTCAATCACCTTGATTTTCTTGTCGCCTGCAATTTGCATAATCCGGTCCATATCCGCCACAGAACCGCCGAGATGGACAGGCATCAATGCGGCTGTGTTTGCATTGATCAGACTGGTGATGGAATTGCAATCCATTTGAAACGTATTTAAATCCGTATCCGAAAAAATCGGTAATGCGTGGTGCAGCAGAACAGCGTTCACGGTGGCTGCAAAAGTATATGGAGGAATAATCACTTCATCGCCGGGGCCGATATCCATGGCCGCCAGAGCGATAATCAAGGCGCTGGTCCCATTGGCCGTGGCCAGGCAGTGCTTGGCGCCTAAACGGGCCGCCCAGGCGGCTTCAAACTTCGGTGTGACGGGTCCTGAAAGCCGGTTCCAGAGGCCAGATTTCAGGACATCGGTGATCATCCGGGCATCGTTTTCGCCAATGATCGGCCACTTGGTCCAGTGATCGGTTTTCTTGCGAATCGGCGATCCGCCCAGCATCGCAGGCTTGGCCTCGTCGGCTTTGGCCGAAACGATGGTTTGCGAGATCAGCCCAAGGCTGGAAGCGGCAGTCCCGAACTTTTGAACACACTGACGGCGGGAGAATGGCTTGATCATGAGATTTGGCTTTGCTTCAGACTCTAAAACGAGAACCATGTGACAGATCCATTTAGAATGATCGAATGGAAGGGCTGTGTCAAGCGCGTTGTAATCAGGCTGATCGGCGTAACCGGATTATATTCGAAATCGTTTCGCAAGATTATTGGATTCAAAGGCCATCTCCGTGCATTGTTATAATGCGTCTATGAATTGCGTCCTTACGATTGAATTGGTTTTCATCGTTTTGGTTTGAAAGGCAAGCCCATGTCGTCTGTCGATTTACCAGCCGTCACCATTTCAACCCGCACCCAATCCAGATGGAATGCCATTTGGGGGAGTCTGATGACGCGCGAGTCAGAAAACGATACGATGAGCGATGTGCGCGCCCTTGGCAAAGAGTGGATTAAACTGTCTGCTTTTGACTTTATGGCACTGGGACTCAACTCCGATCATCCGGATTTATTGATTGGAGATTCAGCCCATCGTACTCAAATCAATGAGTCGATGTGGAAGATTGGCAAATTGATCGTCGATAATAAAGATAATCCCAGAACGGGACCAGCCACTGAGGCTCTATTCGACGCCATCATGCTTGAGCGTGTGGTATTGCATTTCCTACCCTCAGAAGCACTTAAGATGCGCAGTGAGGCCATTAAAAAACGCTTTCAGACAACGGTTGGGAAAGAAAAATACGAGAGTTATTTTCCAGTTGCATCTTCGGATAAAACCATTCAAACCGAAGAACTTCGTGCCGATCTTGATTTTATTCTGACCGAAACGATGTATGTCTACATGCTGACCCCGCTTCGCCCTCTGGCTCGAGGCCGACTCTTGTGGTATTGCATGAAACCGTTCTTGATGATCAGCAGTGTGATGCTTTGCACCAGCCTTGCAATTGCATATAAAGATCAGAAAATGGATCAATTTGCAACGATGGCCCTGATCCCGGTTTTCGGAGCGATGGGTGCCATGCTCAGCCTTCAGCAGAGGGTGGAAAACCTGCCGAGCAAGGGCGACACGGTACGCAGTATTCTGGCGATGGAAAGTGGTCGCGAAACATTGTGGACCACATCGATTGCAGGCGCGTTTTTTGCAATTATCATGAACCTGATTTTTGCAGGCGGAATGATCGAGGGAAACCTGTTCCCGAGTTTTCAATATTTAAATGACGCAGGAGGAGTATTACCTGTATCTCGTCCGATCTCAGATATTGCAAAAATGCTGATCTGGGCCTTTGTCGCAGGCTTTGCAGAACGCCTGGTTCCCGATACAATCACTCGACTGACAATGGTATTAAAGAGCAGTGATTTCGGCATGAACAGCACGATTCCTGGCCGGAAGCTGCAAGAAGGGGATGGCGAAAACAAGGCGGATCCATCTGGTCAGGGAGATGATATTTATTCCGGGATTATGAAAGCGCAATCGGATCGACTCGCGAAATCAACATCCCCGAAGCCGTCTGCACCTGACCTGGATATAAACGCTCCGACCGAACCAGAGCCACCAATAAACAAGCCATAAATCGGCACCCTACCGCACTGAACATTTCCAATCGAATGTCTGGTTTTGACCAGACCGATGGTTCATAAACCAGGTAAAAATCGGCCGATTCCGTCGTATTCAAAGCCTCGGGATTGCATGTTGACAGGGTCGTAAATATTACGTCCATCAAAAATGATTGGCTGGTTCATTTTGGCCAGCATTTTCTTGAAATCAGGGGTCCGATATTCGCTCCATTCTGTCACAATCGCAAGTGCATCGGCATTTTCAATCGCATCGTAAGGCTGTTCGCAATAATGCAGGCGGTCGTGTGACCCGAAATGAGCCTTGACATTCGCAAGTGCCTCAGGATCGTGTATCTTTAGGGTGGCACCAGCTTTGAGTAGTGTGTCAATCAATACAATCGACGGTGCCTCGCGAATGTCGTCCGTTCTTGGCTTAAATGCAAGTCCCCAGACTCCGATGGTCATATCGGAAATGCTATCGCCGAACCGGGCCAGAATCTTATTAGGCATAATGTGCTTCTGAGCCTCGTTGACATTGTCCACAGCATGCATCATCAACGAGTGCATGCCTTTGGATATGGCCATATGAATCATGGCCCTGATGTCTTTGGGGAAGCAGCTTCCACCGTATCCGACACCAGGAAAAAGGAATGAAAATCCAATTCGCTGGTCGTGCCCAATCCCACGCCTCACATCGTTGATATCGGCATGATAGGCTTCGCAGAGGTTAGCCATTTCATTAATAAAACTGATTTTTGTGGCCAACATGCAATTGGCGACATATTTGGTCATTTCTGACGACTCAGGCGTCATCACCAAAAACGGCCGCTCTGTGCGAAGGAATGGTGCGTAAAGCTCTTTAAGAGCTTCTCCAACCGACTCTTCACGCACGCCGACCACCACCCGGTCAGGCTTGGTGAAGTCGTCAATGGCGGCCCCTTCTTTGAGAAATTCAGGGTTTGAAGCGAATTGGTGAGGAATTTGCGAAATCGCCTTCACCCGTCGCTCCAACTCGGCATTGGTACCCACCGGTACCGTGCTTTTTACGACGATAATTTTCGAGCTTGTTGCCGCACGGGCGATGGCTTCACCGACGGCAAATACGCCTGAAAGATCGGCTGAACCGTCGTCGGATTGTGGCGTGCCGACGGCAATAAAAATGATGTCGGATTCGTTTACGGATGTGACAAGGTCGGTGGTGAATTGCAATCGGCCATCTTGAAAATTGTTGATGACCAATTCTTCAAGACCAGGCTCATAAATCGGGAGTTTGCCGAGCTTCAAGGCTTCGATTTTGTCGGCGAGTTTATCGACACAAATGACGTCGTTACCGCTCTCTGCAAAGCATGTGCCTGTGACAAGGCCGACGTAGCCGGTTCCGATCATCGTGAGTTTCATGTCTCAAGCGCCTTTAGGTGCGGTTTTTCAGAGGGCGGTTGTCAATTTCGCATTTCAATTCGATCAAAACTTGAAAATAAATCGTTTGCAAGGCTTGATCGCTGCTCAGGTTCGAGACGGTTCCGGGTTCATCACCACAACATCTGGCGATTGACTGACCCGCTGTGAGCCGGCAGCAGTCAATCGCCATATGATATCGTGATTTTACAGACCTGCCAGAACATCCTGCAAGGCATGAACTTGCAATTCGCCCTGGCGAAGCCGTTCCAAGGCCAGACACGCTGCCTTGGCTGCAGAAATGGTTGTGATGCAAGGAATCCCGTGGCTGACGGCTGCCGCACGAATCCGACCTTCGTCGGTGCGGGCACCCTTGCCGGACGGAGTGTTGATGATCAGTGCAATGTCGCCATTGGCCAGTAAATCAAGGCAATTTGGCCGGCCTTCATGGACCTTGCGAATGATCTCGACTGGAATTCCATTTTCGATGAGCAACTTCGCCGTGCCATCGGTCGAGAGCAGCTTATAGCCCATCTCCTGGAATTTCTGGGCCACAGGAACGATCAAAGATCGGTCGCGGGCGGCCACGCTCACGAAAATCGTGCCTGACTGCGGAAGGATCGTCGAGGCCGCTAGTTGCGCCTTGGCAAATGCGGCTGGGAAGTCGTAGTCGATACCCATCACTTCGCCGGTCGATCGCATTTCAGGGCCAAGAATAATGTCCACGCCCGGGAATTTGGCGAACGGGAAGACGCTTTCTTTGACGCTCGTAAACTTCGGCACGGGATCGTTGTAAACACCGAGCTCGTCAAGCGTTTCACCGGCCATGACCCGTGATGCAAGCTGGGCCAGATTCAGCCCTGTGGCTTTGGAAACGAACGGAACGGTGCGGCTGGCCCGTGGATTGACCTCAAGAACATAGACTTCGCCATCCTTGACGGCGAACTGGATGTTCATCAGGCCACGCACTTTAAGTGCTTCAGCCAGAACGCGTGTCTGACGCTTGAGCTCGACCACGATTTCCGGGCTGAGCGAGTACGGAGGAATGGCACAGGCTGAATCGCCTGAGTGGATTCCAGCCTCTTCGATGTGTTCCATGACTCCGCCCACGATGGTCCGGGTGCCGTCGCAAAGTGCGTCTACGTCAACTTCTACAGCATCTTCAAGGAACTTGTCGATCAGCACAGGGTGATCAGGCGAGGCGTCCACGGCCTCAGTCATATAGCGAATCAGGCTGGCTTCGTCGTAAACAATTTCCATAGCCCGGCCGCCCAAAACGAAGCTTGGGCGAACCAGCACAGGATAGCCGATGCTTTCGGCGATCCGGCGGGCTTGATCGGTGTTCGTTGCGGAGTCGTTTGGAGTCTGCTTAAGCCTCAACTGCTGAAGGACTTCGCGGAACCGGTCGCGATCCTCAGCCAGATCGATCGATTCCGGAGTGGTCCCCAGAATCGGAATTCCGGCGGCTTCCAGGGCACGGGCAAGGTTCAGAGGCGTTTGACCACCGAACTGAACGATCACGCCGTAGGGCTTGACCCGGTCGCAGATATTAATCACATCTTCGGCGGTCAGAGGCTCGAAAAAGAGGCTGTCGCTGGTGTCGTAATCTGTGGAAACCGTTTCAGGGTTGGAGTTTACCATCACCACTTCATATCCGGCCGCTTTTAATGCAAATGCAGCCTGACAGCAGCAATAATCAAATTCAATCCCTTGCCCGATCCGGTTCGGGCCACCGCCCAGAATCACGATTCGCGGTCTGGTGCCCACGCGGGCTTCATCTTCTTCTTCGTAAGTCGAGTAGTAGTAAGGAGTCACGGCTTCGAATTCAGCCGCACAGGTGTCCACCAGTTTGTAGACGACTTTAATCCCACGGCCTTCACGATGGCGGCGAACTTCCATTTCGCCGATGCCCCAGATGTGGGCCAGTTGGCGGTCGGAGAAACCGTCGCGTTTGGCTTCTCTCATGAGTTCGTCAGGGCAAGCAGCAAGAGTGGGAATGGCTCTCAGGCGACCTTCCAGAGCAACAATCATGGCCATGTGGTCGAGGAACCAGCGGTCGATGCGTGTGAGTTCATGGATCTCATCAATCGTCATTCCGTCCAGCATGGCCAGGCGGATGGACCAGATGCGATCGGCGTTGGGCATGGCCAGAGACGAGACAATATCGTCGCGTGTTGGCTGCAGAGGGGTGCCCCAGGTGTCCTTCTTGTCCACACCCAGTCCGAACCGACCTAACTCCAAGCCTCGCAGAGCTTTCTGGAGGCTTTCGCGGAAGGTTCGGCCAATCGCCATGACTTCGCCGACGGACTTCATCTGGGTGGTCAGGATCGGATCCGCTTCAGGGAATTTCTCGAACGCCCAGCGAGGGATCTTTGTGACCACATAATCAATCGTAGGTTCAAAGCACGCAGGGGTTTCCCGCGTGATGTCGTTTCGCAGTTCGTCAAGACGATAGCCGACGGCGAGCTTGGCAGCGATTTTGGCGATCGGGAACCCGGTGGCTTTTGAGGCCAGAGCTGAAGAACGGCTCACTCGCGGGTTCATTTCGATCACGATCATCCGGCCTGTTTTTGGATGAATCGCGAATTGGACGTTCGATCCACCGGTCTCTACGCCGATCTTGCGAAGGATGGCGATGGAGGCATCGCGCATGATCTGATATTCTTTGTCAGTCAGTGTTTGCGCTGGTGCAACGGTGATCGAGTCGCCGGTGTGGACGCCCATCGGGTCGAGATTTTCGATGGAGCAGATAATCACGGCATTGTCAGCGCAATCGCGCATAACTTCCATCTCGAATTCTTTCCAGCCGAGCAGCGATTCTTCGACGAGAATCGAGTGAACGGGCGAGAGTTCGAGGCCTCTGGCCACCATTTTGTCAAATTCTTCGCGGTTATAAGCGATCCCGCCGCCGGTTCCACCGAGCGTGAAACTGGGCCTGAGAACGGCGGGCAGGCCGACACGTTCGCGAATGGCACGGGCTTCTTCGAGTGTTGTGGCGACGCCTGATTCAGCGGATTCGAGTCCGATTTCGTCCATGGCAACGCGGAAAAGCTGGCGATCCTCAGCGGTGCGGATGGCCAAAGCCGAGGCCCCGATCAGCTTGCAGTTGTATTTCTCAAGCGTGCCGTTGTCGGCCAGAGCCAGGGCGGTGTTAAGACCGGTCTGGCCGCCGAGTGTCGGAAGAACGGCGTCGGGGCGTTCTTTGGCGATGATCTGGGCCACGACTTCAGGCGTGATGGGTTCGATATAGGTCCGGTCGGCCATGTCCGGATCGGTCATGATCGTGGCGGGATTCGAGTTCACCAGAACCACCTGGTAACCTTCCTCACGCAAGGCTTTACAAGCCTGGGTACCGGAATAGTCGAACTCACAGGCCTGGCCAATCACAATCGGGCCTGCACCAATGATCAAAATCTTGTGAATGTCGTCGCGTCGTGGCACGGTATCAGGTCTCGGCGTTTTTTCGCGAAAGGTCGGGTTTGAGTGATTTACCAGCTTTTTTGCTTTGAGCATGCGTCCCGATGGATTTCAAATGAGACGGATCCATTCAAAACCTTCGGCTGGCGCGCACCACTCTAGCCTGAGTTCCCATTTGAAAACTCATGCAGCGCAGTTCAAAACCTCCCTACTATAGCAAGTGGTGTCCCACCGATCAAGAAATTCTTTGGTGCAGGCAGGGCGGATTCGTTCCCATGCAGCACAGAAAACAATGATTCAGGAGTTTGCATCTCTCATGGATTCGATATTTGCGAGATCCTCCGTGAATTGGAAACGGTATAAATTCCGGATCGCAATTCCGACTCGTTTCTAAAATTCCCGAAGCCTCTTGAATTTATGACTTGCAGTGATTTGAAAGTTATCATATAAAAGAGTTTCAAGTCCTTCTTGAAGATGCGTCAAGGGACATTCCGTGATTGACCTTCAATGCCCTCATTGCCAGACCGATTATCGACTTAAGCCCGAACTTGCCGGCCGCAAGGTGCAATGCCAGAATTGCAGTCATAAATTTCGCGTCTCGGAAGTCGCATATAAAATCTTGAAAGCGGATATACCGGCACGATCAGAGAAAATTGAAATCAGGTGTCCGAGGTGTCTGGCAGATTACAAGCTGGCTCAAAAGTATCTTGGCAGGCGGGTTCGCTGTAAAGATTGCCGGGAAGAGTTTCGGGTTACGGATCCGAATCAGCAAAACCTGGTGGGAACGTTTTTAGACTCAGAACTTCCGAGCGATATTGCAACTGACCCACAGCCCCGAAAATCAAAGGGGCAACGCCCCAGTGTCAGCCAGGGCGAAACGTCCCAGGGTAGCCGTACAGCACCGATTTCCAGACCTGAAAAACAAGAGTTTCAACGAGATTTAGAGGGTTCTCGGAAGGGTAGTCGCAATTCGCAATATGAATTGCTTGAGGATGATTATGGGAATCAGGAAATTGAGCTGAAAAAGCGGAAGCCACTGGAACCGATTGTATTGGGGACCCCTGGGTTGCCCATGAATCGGTCGGAAGCTTCGGATTATAAGCTACCGCCCAGAGCGTCCATTGGTGGGAAACGTATGTCGGCGCCCAAACAAATGGGATTTATCGCAGCCTTTCTGGTGGCTTTCTTTTCTCTATTTATGGAACGACTTAAGCGACGCGGATTTCGATCCGCATTTCGATATGCTGCAAGGTCGGCTGATAATACTGCCGATGGCAAATCGAAGCCGGTTTTCAAGAGCGCTCAAGAAACCGAACCATCAGGATTTCCATCGAGCGTGGTTCCGCTGGGTTCACCGGCCCCGGAGATTGCATATGCCGTTAAAGGCCTGCCAATAGGGAACCTGGAACCTTATCGAAAATTCTATTTGACTCAAATTGAGAATTTGAATAAGGTGGCTGATGAACTGACGGAATTTGTTGACAGGACCGGTTCAGACGAACGTTTCAGGCGGATCTTTTCTTTGCGTGACCTGATCAAGGGCTATCTCAATAATCGTCCACCTGGACTGCCTCCGAATGCAGCCGAGCAACAGAGGCTTGCAAAAGATCTTGGAGAGCAGGTTCACAAGGCGATGGACCGAATCTTTATGCAATTCGAGCGATTGCGGAAAAGCAAAATGATGGAACCTGGACTCGCCTGGGATTTGAAGCGGATTGAGGAAGACACCCTGGAATTTGAAAAAAGCCTGACCGACTACGGCGACCTGCCCGACCCTAAGGAATTTGTGGATGTGATGGTCAAGAACTTGAGAAGTGAGGATGATCTGGAATTTCTCAAAGCGAAAATGCTGGAATCGAGCAAAGCGCGAGCTATTAAATCAGCCAGCAAACCAGGCGGAGAGGCTAGGATTACGCTTTGGCCTGTCAAAAATCCGCGCAGTGCTGCCGATAGTTTTTGGTTCTGTAAGGTTTTAAAACAACAGGACAACCAGATTTGGCTTGATGCAAGTTCCGTTTCTGAGTCGGCCGTGGCGGATTGGAAAAAAACGAGGGCTACCGATACCAGCACAACTCCTGGTCCGATCCTTGGCGTAAAGGCTCGAAGGCTGATCTTTTCGACCCCTCAGCAAAACAACCCCAAGATCGGATTTTGATTTGTACCAGTCCCCATCGGGCCTTTTTTTTATCAGATGTCTCGTCTGGAGACCAATCACACCAAAACCGGAATCTGTTTCTCCCCTGTTCCTTAGGAACAGGCCGAAAAATAACTTCCGGTTTTTAGGCCAATCGTGGCCAAGCAGAACTTGGCTGTTATCTAGCCGGTCTTGGCGCTAGCCCCGGTTCATTATCTTCTGCGAACCGGGGGCTAGCGCCCTCGTTGTTACGCATAAGTCATAAAACCCGAATGCATCGATAGATCAATGGATTTGGTTTGAGGGCTGAAGGCCCGTCCCATACCAGCCTTGGGCAACGCCCAAGGACGGCTACAAAATAAAGCTTTATCAGTCCTCCCTTCTCCGCTCGCGGACCTTTGGTCCG
>CAMCFM010000103.1 GCA_945874095.1 Candidatus Kuenenia stuttgartensis | reverse complement strand
TTCAAAAACCACCCCCCCCCCCCTACAGTCGATCGACAAGGTCTCCCCATGCCCAAGTTCACCATGAATCAAAAGTCACAACAGGCTTTCAAGGCATGCCTTACGGGATTTCCTACCGTCATCGTCCTGTGCATGTCGTGGATGCTCTTCGACGTCCAAGCTTTTACAGATGCTCCAAAGATCCAACCATCTTTGCCTGAAACGGTCGAATTCAACCGCGACATCAGACCCATCCTCTCGAACAACTGCTTTTATTGCCATGGCCCTGATAAAAATCATCGCGAAGCCGAACTCCGTCTCGACTCTGAAAAAGGTTTGATTGGGGACAAGACCCATAAAGGTGTGGTCAGTGCTGGAAATCCTGATAAAAGTAAACTTTTTCAGCGATTGGTCTCAGCCGACCCTGAAAAGCACATGCCGCCCCCGGAATCGGCAAAAGAATTGTCGACCCGCGAGATTGAAATGATCAAGCTCTGGATCGCGCAAGGTGCACGTTATGAAGGCCATTGGGCATTTCAGCCAGTCCGCAAGCCAGAGTTGGCTCGCCAATCAGGCCCTCTGAATGATTCCAAAATCATTGACGAAATCGTCCATCAAAAACGGTCTGAAGCGAAGTTGCCAGTTGCTCCTGAAGCCGATCGAGTCACCCTCCTTAGACGCCTTTATTTCGACGTCGTCGGACTGCCCCCAACCATCTCTGATGTCAACGCATTTCAGGCTGACCAATCCGCCAACGCTTATGAAAAGCAGGTCGACCAACTTCTGGCATCGCCCAATTTTGGTGAGAGAATGGCCATGTGGTGGCTCGACCTGGTGCGTTATGCGGATTCTGTAGGCTATCATGGCGATCAGGATGTCAGCGTTTCCCCTTTCCGCCAATATGTGATTGAATCATTCAATCAGAACAAACCGTTCGACCAGTTTACCCAAGAGCAGATCGGGGGAGACCTTATGGCGACTCCCAACCTCGAACAGAAAATTGCATCCGGATATAACCGACTCGGCATGATGAGCGCTGAAGGCGGTGTTCAGGATAAGGAATACCTCGCAAAATACATCTCTGAAAGGGTCAGAAACGTCTCAGGTACCTGGCTTGGCGTAACCATCGGCTGTGCTGAATGCCACGACCACAAATTTGACCCATTCACCACCCGTGAATTTTATCAGATGGAAGCCTTCTTCGCTGATATCAAAGAACGTGGACTCTATTCCGGAGCAAATTCTGATGGAAACTGGGGCCCGTTCGTTAAAGTCCCAAACAAAGCCCAGCAATCTGCAATCACAGATCTCAATCAAAAGATTGCATTAGTCGATACTGCATTTAAAAAAGTGACCCCAGAAATTGCAAAGTCACAATCCAAGTGGGAACAGGATCAGCCTTTATGGACAGTCTTGAAGCCGGAACAAATCAAGTCGCTGGCTGGCTCAACCCTGACTCTCAAAGATGATGGCTCCATCCTCGCAAGCGGCACAAATCCAGCCACGGACACCTACACTCTTGAAATTGCCAAACCTCTTACCAACGCATCTGTAATTCGCCTTGAAGTTCTGACCGACGACAGCCTTCCTAAAAAAGGCCCGGGACGCGCTGGGAATGGTAATTTTGTACTTTCAGAATTTGTGCTGAAATGCGTTCTCAAGAGTGGTGAAATAAAAACCATTCCAATTCAATCTGCAAAGGCATCGTACGAACAAACCGGTGCATCCGACAAAAATCCTTATGGAAAATGGGCGATTGCTGCGGCAATTGACAACGATGTGAAGGGTAAAACCTGGGGCTGGGGGATCATGGAGCAGGCTGGCAAGTCCAATTCTGCCGATTTTGTCATCGCCACCGATTCCATTCCCAAAGAGACCGTCAAATGGGTCGTGGAATTGCACCAAAACCTTGACAATCCCTCACATACGGTTGGGAAGTTTCGGCTGTCAGCCACTGATTCAAAAAATTCGCCCGCCGGCACTCCTCTACTTCAGCCATCGATTGCATTGATTTTGGCCACTTCCTCAGATAAACGGACTGAGGCTCAAAAGGCTGAACTGACAGGCTTTTACCGAACAATTGCACCTGAACTCGCAACCGTCCGGCATGAACTGGCAACGCTTGAGGCAGCCAGAGCCAAGCTCGAAAGCGAGGTCACCAGAACACTTGTGACTGAGGCTGTCGCCCCTCGCATGGTGAAAGTTCTCCCACGAGGCAACTGGATGGACGAATCCGGAGACGTCGTTCAGCCAGGTTATCCAGCCGTCCTTAATGTAAATTCGAAGCCTTTAAATCAGACTCCTGCGACATCACGATTAAATCGCCTGGATCTAGCCAAATGGATCACCTCGAATGAGAATCCACTCACGGCTCGGGTTTTTACCAATAGAATTTGGAAACTTTATTTCGGCGATGCATTATCCCGAAAAGTGGACGATCTTGGAGCCCAGGGCAAGGCTCCGACCCACCCAGAACTGCTCGATTTTCTAGCCTTTCGGTTTGTCGAATCAGGCTGGAATATCAAACAACTCACCAAATCCATCCTGATGTCCAATACATATCGCCAATCTTCAACAGTTTCATCCGTAGCCAAAGAGCAAGACCCATACAACTTCTGGATCTCACATCAGGGCAGGTTCCGGCTTGATGCCGAACTGGTTCGCGACAACGCTCTGGCTGTGAGCGGGCTCCTGGTGAATAAGATCGGTGGTACAAGTGTCAAACCATATCAACCCCCCGGTTATTGGTCCTACCTGAATTTCCCGACCCGCGAATGGCAGAATGGGAAGAACGAAGAGCTCTATCGGCGCGGACTTTACACCCACTGGCAAAGGCAATATCTGCATCCAAGCCTGCTGGCTTTTGATGCTCCCAGTCGCGAGGAATGTACATCTGACAGAGCACGCTCCAATACGCCTCTTCAATCATTGGTTCTGCTGAATGACCCGAGTTATGTTGAGGCTGCACGAGCGTTTGCGGAACTTGTTCTGGAAAATGGCGGAGACTCGACTGCAAGTCGCTTGAAAATGATTTATGAAAGGGCTCTATCCAGGCCTGTCATGGCAGAGGAATCGGCCGTCCTTGAATCGCTCCTGGTCCGGTCTCTGGCGGAATACAAGTCGAATCCGAAGGCGGTCACGGAACTGCTCTCGGTAGGAGTCAGGCCCGTCCCTAAAAACCTCGATCCAGCCGAATTGGCAGCCTGGACAGCGATCACCCGAACCATTCTCAATCTTCATGAAACCATGACACGAAATTAAACTTTTTCGTCGCCTGATCCCCATAGATGCAATCACGGATCCATCGTTCGGAAGATGTGATCTACGAATATTTAAGACTGAAAAAGGTAAGAGACCATGAACATTCCTGATTCCATTGCACGACGAACTTTCCTCAAAAGCACAGGCATAAGCCTGGGTTCGATTGCATTTAATTCGTTGCTGGCGGATCAATCTTTCGCCCAAGATGCCGCTTCTAGAAACAATGCAAATTTGCATGGTGTCGTCAATCCCTTGCATTTCAAGCCCAAAGCCAAGCGGATTATCTGGCTCTATATGGCCGGTGGGATGACCCACCTCGAAACCTTTGATCACAAGCCAACACTTGCAAAACTTCATGGCCAGGCCATGCCTGAATCATTTACCAAAGGCCAGCAAATCGCCCAACTTCAGGGTCAGCAATTGAAGTGTTTTGGCCCCCAGCATAGTTTTAAGCAGTGGGGCAAATCAGGACAGACTTTCTCAGAAATCTGGCCCAATCTTGGTGCAAATAATGCTGACGATATTTGCATTGTCAGGTCTCTGCATACAGATGCCATCAATCACGACCCTGCCCACACCTTCATGAACACGGGCTCAATGATCGCCGGCCGCCCGGCCATGGGCTCATGGCTGCTCTATGGACTTGGTGCGGAGTCTCAGAATCTTCCAGGATTTGTGGTCATGGTATCCACAGGTAAATACGGCCAGAAACAGCCCATCGCAGCACGTCAGTGGCATTCCGGATTTCTCCCTGGCCAGTTTCAAGGCGTGGAATTTCGAAGTACAGGCGATCCAGTCCTTTATGTAACAAACCCGAAAGGCGTCTCCAGCAGCCTTCAGCGCGACGTCGTCGAATCCGTCAAATCTCTGAATAATATCGCCGATAAATCATTCCATGACCCTGAAATTGCAACCAGAATCAGCCAGTATGAACTGGCATTCCGCATGCAGACAAGTGTCCCAGAATTGATGGATTCCAAGTCAGAGCCTGATCATATCAAGAAACTGTACGGAGCCGAACCTGGCGATGGTTCATTTGCTTCAAACTGCTTGCTGGCAAGGCGATTGGCTGAACGCGGAACCCGATTCATCCAACTTTATCACCGCGACTGGGATCACCACGGAGCCGTGAAAGAACACTCAGCCGGTACCGCAAAAGAAGTGGATCAAGGTGTTTCGGCATTACTGACAGACTTAAAACAACGCGACATGCTGAAAGATACCATCGTTGTATTTGGATCCGAATTCGGACGCACCCCCATGGCTCAGGGCAACGGTCGAGACCACCACATGGCCGGCTTTACCATGTGGTTCGCCGGCGGTGGTTTCAAGCGAGGATTCAGCTATGGAGCGACCGACGAACTCGGCTATAAAGCTGTCGAGAATCGTGTCTCTGTTCATGATATTCATGCCACACTTTTGCATTTGCTGGGTATTGACCACAATCGATTCTCATACAAATTCCAAGGCCTTGATTCGAAACTGACTGGAGTTGAGCCGGCAAGCGTTGTCAAGGATCTGCTGGCTTAATCCTCGCTCCATCCATTGCAATTGCCTGAAAACTCATCTCTTCAAGCTGACGGAATCATTGTATGTCGCCATTTCTGAAATCAGTTCTGTTCCTCGTATTTGCAATCTCAGCAATGGCGGCTGACCCACAAAATCCGTCTGGATTTCCTCAGCCCACAAATTCCGAAAAAGCTCCCCTGCGCTCTCTCAGACCAAAGGATGCGATTCGGGAATTGAAATTACCTGATGGTTTTCAAGCGACTGTTTTTGCATCTGAACCCGATGTACAGCAACCGATTGCATTTCAGATTGACTCCAAAGGCCGCCTTTGGGTCGCTGAAGGCTATACCTATGCAGAACAGGCCCTCAATTATGACCTTCGGTTAAAAGACAGAATTCTGATTTTCGAAGATGCCGATCACGACGGAGTCTTTGATAAGCGAACCGTCTTCTGGGAAGGCGCACAAAGGCTAACAGGTCTTGAAATTGGATTCGATGGTGTCTATGCACTCACACTACCGGAAATGATCTTTTTGCCCGATCGAAATCACGATGATATCCCCGACCATAAGGGCGAGATCCTGCTCGACGGCTTCGATCATGCCAGAGCACGTCACACGATGGCGAACGGACTTGCCTGGGGCCCCGACGGTTGGCTATATGGCCGGCAAGGAATTTTGGGCACTTCACTGATCGGTAAGCCTGGAACGTCTGATGCTCAAAGAACTTCCATCAATGTCGGGATCTGGCGGTTCCATCCAAAATCCCATCATTTTGAAGTCGTCACCAACGGCACCACAAACCCTTGGGGAATGGACTGGGACGCTTACGGAGAAGCCTTTCATATCAACACCGTGATCGGCCACCTCTGGCACAGCATCCCCGGAGCCCACTTCCGGCGCATGTTTGGAGAAGACCCCACCCCGAATATTTACCAACCCATTGAGCAGCACGCGGATCACGTCCACTGGGACACCAAAGAACTTTGGAGCGATATTCGATCGCTGGGCGTCACGCCTACCACCTCAAAAGCTGGTGGAGGTCACGCTCACACGGGTTTAATGATTTATCTCGGAGATAATTGGCCAAAAGAATATCGCGGCGACCTCTTCACAATCAATTTTCATGGTCGAAGGCTGAATCGAGATAAACTGGTACAGCAAGGCTCAGGCATCACAGGCAAGCATGGCCCTGATTTTGCAGAGTTTGGTGATCCCTGGTTTCGTGGAATTGATTTAAAATATGGTCCTGACGGAGGCGTGTTCGTTGCCGACTGGTCCGATACGGGAGAATGCCACGACCACGACGGTGTCCACCGAGTTTCCGGGCGCATTTACAAAATCACTTATGGCAAGCCAAATAAGCCACCCGTGAACGATGTAAAAGCAATCGATCAAGCCTCTTTAATAAAACTTCTGGAGCATCCGAACGAGTGGTACGCCCGTCAGGCACGTCTTGAAATACAAAGGCGTTGCGATACTCCAGAATGGAATTCAACTCAGGCTCAAACAGAACTTAAAAAACTGATCGAAACAAGTTCCGATCCAGTCCATCAGGTTCGTGGCCTGTTTGCCCTTCATTCAGCGGGTCTTGATCAGGAAAAGAACCTGATTGCATATCTAAAACACCCCAATGATCACGTGAAAATCTGGGCGATTCGATTCTTGACTGATAAGTCACGAACACCTGAAATTTCCGCAACGGCTTTAAATGCAATTGCAGCTACAGCCAGCGAAGTGGTAGCCGCACCAGTCAGGCTGGGACTGGCATCCAGCCTCCAGCAAATCCCTCTCAGCAAGCGTGCTGCGATTGCTTTGCCACTTTTGACCCATTCTGAAGATTCGCTGGATCACAACCAGCCGATGATGCTTTGGTATGGGATTGAACCTTTAGCAAAAACTGACCCGGCTGCTCTGGCGAAACTATTTCAATCATGCCAGATTCCAGTGGTTCGGAAATGGATCAGCCGACGCTTGATGCAGGATTATGAAGCGGACGAACAATATTTAAATAACCTTTTAAACTCGAGCCTGAAGCAGACCTTAATCGTGAAGATGGATTTGATGGGCGGGATGTCCGAGGCGATGAACGGCCGGCGAAGAGCCAGGAAACCGAAAAGCTGGGACGCATTTGCCAAGTCCATGATTGCATCTCAGACCAGTGAATCTACCGAAAAGACCAGGGCAATGAGTGCCTTTTTTGGAGATGGATTGGCATTGGAATCGATCCGCTCAATCGCTCTTGATTCGAATCGAGATCTGGATTCTCGACGCAATGCCCTGAAATCGCTGATCGAAGCACGTTCTTCAGGCTTACGTGAAGATTGTATAAATCTGTTTCAAGTCAGAGATCTATCCGCCACAGCCGCCGAAGGACTGGCGCTTTTTGACGACCAGGAATTGGTCGCAAATGCAATCGCTCAGTTCAACAAGCTCTACGGATACGAACGGGCACCTGTCATCTCTGCCCTGATCACCCGCCCTAAATGGGCTATGGCTGTTTTGGAAGCGGTCGAATCTGGAAAAATCCAGAGAGAATCCATCACAGCCTCCATGGCCCGACAGATCCGAGGTCACCGCGATCAGCCCCTCAACGCAAAGCTCTCCAGTGTTTGGGGCATCATTCGCGACACGAATTCAGGCCGATTGGAACTAATCAATCAGTGGAAATCGCGGATGACAGACTCCTCCCTGAGCAAAGCCAACCTGGCTCAAGGACAGTCGATTTTCAAAAAAGCCTGCTCCAACTGCCACAAAATGTATGGCGAGGGTGGAACTAACGGCCCTGATCTGACCGGCAGTGGTCGTGATAATCTGGATTACCTCCTCCATAATATCATCGACCCATCCGCGCAGGTTCCAGCCGGTTTCAGACTCTCTGAAATTGCAATGAAAGATGGGCGATTACTGAGCGGGGTGATTGCGAATCGGACCCCGAAATCCATGACGATTCAGACGGCTACGGAAATCATTGCGATCGACGCGGGTGACGTCGAAGAAATTCGGAATACCGAACTTTCGCTGATGCCAGATGGTCTGCTGGAGAATTTGCAAGAGCAGGAAGTGCGTGACCTGTTCGGCTATTTGATGAAGAAATAAACCAACGCCACACCATCGTATTCCCAGCTTGGGAGCTTTTGAACCGATCATGATTTTAAAAAATACCCCTGATTGATCATGGGAATCATTCGCTAAAGACTTGCTATCCCTCTGGCCAGAAGTCAAAATGGAATCACTCCTTTGGGAGAATCCGTTGATGGTTCAATGTCTCCAGATCTTCACAATCGACAGGGACTCATGAAAATCCGCTTGATTCCTTCAAATTCTGATGGCAATCCGGTAATTCAATATCTTACCAGCTTATTGATTGACCAGTCACTATTGATTGACGCAGGTTCTGCCGGATTTACATACAAAACCTTTTCGCTTCGCAAATTAAAGAATATTTTCATTTCGCATGCCCATATGGATCATATCGCTTCCCTGCCTTCATTGCTGGAAGCTTATCTCGCCAATCGCTTACCTCCACCGACCATCTGGACAAGTGCAGAAACCATCCAGAGTCTGAAATTGCATTTATTCAACAATCAACTTTGGCCGGACTTTTTTAGTCTTGGTTCGAAAGAACTCCCATGGTTAAACGTGAGAGAATCCTCTGATTTTATCCCAATTGAATTAGAAGGATTGCGCGTGACCCCAATTCCAGTCAACCATGTGATTAAAACTCAGGGCTACATGATCGAATCCAGCAACGCAACAATTTTAATTTCGTCCGACACAGGCCCGACTCAAGCGATTTGGGAGATTGCAAATCAACAGAAACGGCTTGACGCCATTATCCTTGAAGTGGCATTTCCAAAGAGACTTCAAGGGATGGCTGACCTATCTTGCCACCTAACACCAAAAACATTCGGGCTTGAACTTGCAAAACTTAAAAACCACAATCCAGTAATTCTGGCTGTGCATTTAAAGCCTCTGATGCGATCGACAATTATTAATGAGCTTCACAAGATGAATCTGGACCAGCTTGTAGTCATGCGATCCGACCACGAATATTGCTTCCCGTCCTGATATTTTTCTCCTGGAAAACTCATCACAATGTAAATTCCGCAATTCTTGCTTTATTCTTAACAATGGATAGCAAATCAATTCCGCTCATCCTATGAGCAGCGTCATGCGGACACGCATAAACGCACGACGGTTCACTACCTGCCCCGAGCGATTGGCAAAGGTCGCAGGTTGTCGCTTTTGTCGAAGTTTTAGGCTCAGCCTTCCGTCCTGCTCCGGATTCCATTTGAATATCCACCATATTGATATTTCCATAAGGGCAATTCTGCGAACAAAGGCCACACCCGATGCACCAGTCCTCTATGACAATTTCACGGGTATCCCGACGTCGAATAGAACCGACGGGACAGCCCACCATGCAGTAAGGATCAAGGCACGAGCGACAGGAACTGGCCACCAGAAAATTATCGAACCGAAGACCTTCGCGAATCAGTCTCGTCACACCTCCATGGGTATCCGCACAGGCCTTGGTGCATTCATCACATCGAGTGCATTTCGCAAGATCAAGCACAAGAAGACTTTGAGCCTCTTGAAGCCCCTGCTCCAGAAAGCTGTCAAGAGTCCGGGATGAAAGCTCTTTCTGGAGCTGATTGTTGGTTCCAAGCCGCTTTTTGGCTTCACTTAAGAGCGATGACCGAACTTCAGGATACTTTTCAATCATCACGCGAAAATCTTCGGAACTGATTCGTACCAGTTCCACGTGATCCAAAGCCGTACAAGTTGCAATTCGAGTCGGTGTCAGGCCAAGTTCTTTGAGTTCTGGAAGTTCCGCCAAAAGTCCAATTTCTCCCACAAAACCGCCTTGCCCCACATAATTCAATACAATCTCTTGGTCGCTGCCGGGCCTCGTCTGACTGACTTTGACGAACCCGGTTCGGATCAAATAGAGTCCGTCCACAGCGGGCGCCCCCTGCCTGAAAATCACCTCGCCAGGCATCAGACGTCTTAATACAACCTCAGCACGCATCGTATCCACAAACTCTTGAAACGCCTCGGGCCGCGCTTTCAATGAGTCAAATAATGGAACATTTCGCAAGTGATTATCAATCGCCCGCTCGCGGTAAATTGTTTGCAACCGTTTGCGGAACGATGGACTTCGCTGCAACACATAAAGCACGTTCCGAAGCATCTCCAGTACAACCACGTTCCCAACAGCACGCACTGTGGCTGACCGTGGATAATTGTTCATACATGTCATTTCACCAAATAAATCGCCTGACTTCAACTTGGCCCGCGGGTTACGCAAGTCCAGACTCTCCGGAGCATCCACCGAAATTGTTCGGCCCAGATTTACAGATTCATTATCAGCAAAAAGGTCGGTATTAAAAGTCTGTTTGAGACGGCTCCAAAACCCTTTATCAGGCTGGTTTTTCAATGACTTCACAGGCGATTTCAAAAAGATTTCCACCTCCCCTTCCTCGATTAAAAATGCCGTGGATCCATACTCTCCCTCTGTACAAATAATCTCTCCATCTGAAAATCTGCGTCTGACAATCGCACCTTCATTCCATCGTAAAAACGGTGCGGAGACGCCAGAAAATGCTTTACGAATCTCGCGAATCTTGTGACGCGAAAGGCTCGCAACGTTGACTGGCTCTCCATCAAGATTCGTGCCTACCGTCGACCGAAATGTCAACGCGCCCGTCGGACATGAAATCATGCACTCACCACAGGCGATGCAATTGCTTTCGCCCATCGGGTCGCCAAGGTCAAATGCAATCGTCGCATCAAAACCTTTTCCTGATCGACCAAGGATCTGGTTGTCACGCACTTCGTTACATCCGCGAATGCAACGATCGCACAGAATGCAGGCTGAATGATCCACCGATATGACAAGTGAGGATTGATCAAGCTTCGATTTGGCAGGCGTTTTTTCGGTAGGACTGAAGCGGTTGGTGCCAATCTTCAAGCGTTTACCAAGTGATTCCAGCTCGCAATCGCCTGGATTTCGGCGTTCTTTCTCACACGGATTAGGATGGTCTGCAAGTAACAGTTCAACAAGGGTTTTAACAGACTTCTG
>CAMCFM010000102.1 GCA_945874095.1 Candidatus Kuenenia stuttgartensis | reverse complement strand
CAGTCATGATCTTCAGGCCAAGGTGGAATCACTGATTGGTCAGCGAGACTTATTGAAGCGACAGTTTGGCGATAATTTTGCATTCATATCGGATGAGGATCGAACACGGGTTGAACCTGGAACGATTCCATTGGGGAACCTTTTCGATGATAAGAAAGGGGCACTTCTGGATTCTGCCATAGCCAGCGACCCGTTCAAGGCTGTGGCGACCAAGGAGAGCCTGGGCGTTGAGACCGTGGCTCAGGGATGGGGCAAGTCCGCAAAAATTGCTCCTGGAATCAGTTTTGATTTGGGGTCTCTTGGCAGTGATTCCCGCCAGCATGGTCAGATTACCAATGACGCGTGGTCGAGTGAGGGTGGAATTCGTACCAAAGGCCATGCGGTTGCAGCCGGAATTGGTCGCACGGAGCAGGGGATCGGGATGCATGCGAATTCCCTGATCACATTCAACCTCAACGAGATACGGCGATCAGGCCTGATTTCGCCGAGCGAGACGATGGCGTTTCAAGTTGAGCGTGCTGGGATCAATGACGATTCGTTTGGCCAGTCGGCGAGTGTTCATATTGCCGTGATTGTTTCCAAGCCTCATCTGAAGGGCCTGAATAAAGGGGCCATTCTGGCAGGATATGTGAACGGACAGCCGGTGAAGGTGGACGAAAACGATGGTGTTTATCACTTTGATGGAAAGCCACCCGAGCCGATTTTGGGACATGGGAAGTTCGTCAAGTTTGATGTGCCGATTCCTCCAGAAGCTCAGTATCTGACAATAGTTACGACAGGAGCTCAGATCTCTGAGACAGAGAACACGATCTCGAGCGACCATGCCGTACTATCGAATGTCAGGTTGATGTATCAGCCGACTGCGAAGCAGCTTGCGGAAGCCTCTAAGGCGCATGATACAGGTGATCTGTCGAAGCTGGATCAAGTCAGCCGTCGTAAGGATGCTGTTTTACTCTCGGAAATGGTGGATGAACGAGGCGTGCTTGGACTTGCATCGAATGAAGTTGAACCATTACTGGTAGGTAAGCCGGCATCGGATATCGCTATGCTGCGGCAGAGTTTAGGATCTCTAAAGAAGGTGGCTGAAGCGATTGCCGTACCGATGGCGCATACGTTGAAAGACGGTGCGGGTAGAGACTTGAAAATTTACATTGCAGGCGATCCGAAAAAACAGGGCGAGCTTGCAGTCCGATCATTTCCATCTGCATTAACGGCAGGTCAGAAGCATGCGTTCAAGACCAAGGGGAGCGGGCGGTTGGAGTTAGCCAACTCGATCGCTTCGAAAGAGAATCCCCTGACAGCCCGAGTGATTGTCAATCGCATATGGGCAGGGCATTTCGGAGCAGGGCTGGTGCGTACTCTGAACAATTTTGGACAGTTGGGGGATCGACCGAGCCATCCTGAATTGCTCGACACACTGGCGGTTGGCCTGATGGAATCCGGATGGTCGATGAAGGGCCTGCATCGCCAGATCATGCTCTCTGCCACTTATCAGCAGAGCAGTACGGGAGTTTCAGGGAATCAGGAAATTGATCCTGAGAACCGTTATCTCTGGAGGATGAATCGCAGGCGATTGGAAGTGGAGCCTTGGCGTGACTCGGTTCTGGCGGTTTCCGGGACATTGAGTCGTGAGATAGGCGGGCCATCAAGCCGATTGACGGAAGATCATCGCCGCCGGACGCTTTACGGATTTATCAGCCGTCACCAGTTGAACGATCTTCTGCGATTGTTTGACTTCCCTGACCCGAACATCACAGCCGGCGAAAGGGCGGTGACCACGGTTCCTCTTCAACAGCTTTTCGTTCTCAACAGCGACTTTATGGTCGGTCAGGCCAAATCTCTGGCCAAGCGTCTCATTCGGGAAGCTGGTACGGATCCGGACCGGATCAAGCGGGCGTTTGCCCTGCTTTACGGACGCAGTCCCAATGATCTGGAACTGAGGTCTGCCCTGGAGTTTATGGCGGCTTCAAGCTCTGCGGAATCAGGCGATACGCTCGCCCCTCTGGAACAATTCTGCCTGGCCATGCTGGGTACCAACGAATTCGCATATGTGGATTAAACGACCATGAATGAGCAATTGATCAATAGTCGGTATCCGTTCATGTCGCGTCGGGAAGTTCTCGCGCGGACCGCTGCAGGTTTTGGGATGTTGGGGCTGGCAGGCGTTTGTGGTGCCGATCAGCAGCCTTCAGGCTCAGACACGTCTGAAAATCCTCTGAGCCCAAAGGCTTCGCACTTTCCAGCCAAGGCCAAGCACGTCATATTCCTGTTCATGAATGGCGGTCCATCGCATGTGGACACATTTGATCCCAAGCCTGAGCTGGAAAAGCAGGCTGGCAAGCAAGCGTCCAATGGCAAGGGAAAATATCTCGCATCCCCATTTAAATTCAGCCGTTATGGTCAAAGTGGTATTGAGGTCAGCGAGTTGTACCCTCACGTGGGTAGAACGATCGACGATATTTGCGTTCTGAGGTCGATGTATACGAGCACTCCGAACCATGAACCGGGCCTGTTCATGATGAATTCAGGCAGCCAGCAGCCGATTCGGCCAAGCCTTGGCTCATGGCTGACGTATGGACTTGGTACGGAAAATCAGAACCTGCCGGGTTTTGTGGTGCTTTGTCCTGGCAAGCCCGTGGTTGGCCCAGCCCTTTGGTCGAACAGCTTTTTGCCCGGCATTTATCAGGGTACGCACGTTAACAACTCGAATCTTGATCCAGAAAAAGTGATTGGCCACCTCAAGAACACGTCCGTCACCAGCACATCCCAGCGCCGTCTGCTTGACCTGATGCAGAAGATGAATCAGAGCCACATGGATCAACGGCCTCAGGATAATCAGCTTGAAGCCCGAATTCAATCGCTCGAAATTGCTTATCGAATGCAGTCAGAGGCTCAGGAAGCATTTGACATTCGCCGCGAAACGGCTGCCACACGCGACCTTTACGGCAAGGGCGAATTCGCAGATGGGTGCATGATCGCTCGGCGTCTTGTAGAACGAGGTGTGCGCATGGTGCAACTGTATTATGGCTCAGGCCAGCCGTGGGACGCTCACGGCAGCATTATGGATCATAAGCGAGATGCAATAAAAAGCGATCAGGCCATCGCCGGCTTGATCCATGATCTCAAGGCCCGGGGCCTGTTCAACGACACTCTGATTGTGTGGGGTGGAGAGTTTGGCCGAACCCCGACTGCCGAGGGTACCAACGGACGCAATCACCATGCCACTGGCTTCAGCATGTGGCTTGCCGGAGGCGGCGTAAAGGGTGGAATGACATTTGGTGCTACCGACGATCTTGGCATGAAAGCCGTGGAAAATCGGATGAGCGTTCATGATCTCCATGCGACCATTCTCCACTTGATGGGCATGAATCACGAGAAACTCACGTTCCGCTACTCAGGCCGGGACTTTCGCCTGACCGATGTTCATGGGAACGTGGCTCACGAGATCATCGCCTGACTTTAAGATATTTTTCAGCTCACTCACAAGGATGATTCCAGAACCATGAAAAGCCCACTCAACCGCCGCCAATTCATTCAGTCCACCAGCCTGTTCGGCATCACCGCCATCGGTTTGCCTCTGATGCATTCGTCCCGCGTTTTGGGAGCGAATGAGCGGCTGAACATTGGAGTGATAGGAGTTGGTGGGCGCGGTGCCGGCGATCTCGCTGGCGTGGCCCATGAAAATATTGTGGCCCTTTGTGACGTGGATGACGACCGTCTTGGAGCTGCGTCGACCAAGCACCAGTTGGCAAAAAAGTACTCGGATTATCGCGAATTATTGCAACAGAAAGACCTCGACGCCGTTGTGATCGCTACGCCTGACCATCACCACGCACCAGCCACGGTCAGGGCCTTGCGTCGTGGCCTTCACGTCTATTGCGAAAAGCCTCTGACGCATACAGTTGAAGAAGCCCGTCTGATTGCAAAGCTTTCGGCAGAGCATAAAGTGGCCACTCAGATGGGGACTCAGAATCACGAGCATCCTGGCTATTTGAGGCTGATTGAATTATTGCAGACAGGAGCCATTGGGCCGGTTCGCGAGGTGCATATCATCACCGACAGGCCGGGTTCGTTCTGGACTCAGGGCATGGACAAACCGACGTCCGTGCCTGCAGTTCCAAAGGGGCTGCACTGGAACGAGTGGCTTGGGCCTGCTGAGGATCGGCCATATCATCCAGATTACGTTCCATTTCGATGGCGTGGATGGTGGGACTTCGGCTGTGGGGCGATCGGCGACATGGCCATCCACTTGATGGACCCTTCATTTTGGGGTTTGAAACTTGGTGGACCAGTGAAGGTTTCATCCAAAGGGCCCGCGGTAAATCCTGTGAGTGGACCGAAGTGGATGGAGACCAAGTTTGAATTTGGCCCTCGTGGCGAGCTACCTGCCGTCAATGTTTTCTGGTATGAAGGCGTGGCCAGACCACGTCCTGATATTGCCTCGGAATTACCGATGAATGGCTCGTTGTTCATTGGCGACAAGGGCCGGATTGCAATTGCGCATGACGGGTATCCGAAGCTCCTGCCAGAAAAGGATTTTGAGGGATTCAAGGCACCTGCCGCATACCTGCCGGCATCGCCTGGGCATCACCAGCAGTGGATCAACGCTTGCAAAACCGGCTCACCCACAGGGAGTCCGTTCAGCTATGCTGCTCCATTCACAGAAACGGTTTTACTGGGAAATGTTGCATATCGAACGGGTCAAACGATTGAATTTGATCCTTCTACAGGTAAAGTGACAAACTTGGAAACGGCCAACCAGTATCTCGGTAAAGCCTACCGCAAGGGCTGGGAAATCTGAATGTACTGAAAAACAAGGCCCAAGATAAACAATATTTTGGGCATTCAAATGGATTGGACAGATAAAGTTATGAAGCGGATGAAAGTGGTATCGCGGGAATATAAAATCATGATGGATCATCGTTTATTCGTTGATCGAAAGCCAGTAATCATGGAGTTTCTTGCGGAAATTAAGGCATTGGCTTCGCAGATTGGTGTAAATACGGCAGATCAGGTGAGCAAGCCGAAGCGCCGGCAGGTGGTGTTTTTAGACACGCCGGATTTTTCAATTTATTTGAATGGATTGATATTTCGTCAGCGAACGGATCTTGATTTGAAGCTTACAGAATACACTTTAAAGGCGCGTTCGCCGGATCGTTATCTGGCAGGGGCTTCGAACATTCAGCCAAATGATGAGCACGAATCTGAAATCAAACTTGAGGAAGATATCAGCACACCGTTTCAAGTCCGGTTTTCCCATTCCGGCAAATGTTCAGGACCTTTAGAGAGCCCAAAAACACTTGGAGAAGCCAGCCGGATGTTTCCAGGTCTTGGGGAATTAAATCGAGACGGTCAAATTTGTTCACCTGATATCAAGATTAAGCCTGTGAATGCAATGTCGGCCTTTGAGAGGGTGATCATGGGGCCAAAATTGACGATTGGAAATGTGATTGCCGAGTCGGCGATTATTTTCTGGTCGAATGGCAAAGAGGGCCGGCCCATGGTAGCAGAGTTCTCCTTTCGATATTCCGATAAAACCGAAAACTATTCTGGTGAGACCGTAAAAACGGCCAAGATTTTCTTTGAGTCGATGCAGCGACTGGACTGGTTCCTACCTGATGGCAAGCCGAAAACGCAGTTCGTCTATCAAGCAAACTCCAAAGGTTGATAGAGATCGCGACGGGCATGCGTTTTACCAATCAACCGACAAGATTGGGGCGGGGGTCTGATAAAATCTCGTGTACTCTAGCGAATTTGCCCTTGAATTTTAATTGTTCTACGATTAAGATAAGTCCTACTCAATCGAGGGGCGGTTAGCTCAGCTGGTTAGAGCGCCTGCTTTACACGCAGGATGTCGGGGGTTCGAATCCCTCACCGCCCATTTCTTTGATCTCAGTCTTTTTAGGTCTAAGCTTAATATTATATTCTTGAAAAGCCTGCAAATTGGTCTGCTGGCAGTGAATATGGAGGGCATTTGATCCCCCCCCCCACTCGTGGAGCGTTTGACGCAATGAGGATTGCCCTTTGTTTTTTACACCTCCGCACGTTTTCTTGTTTTGTATCCCGGACCGTTCTCTTTGACATACAGGGATTTGTGTCTAAACGAAAGTCTTGCTTTTTGGGTTGGCTTTTACCGGGTCGGTTCCTGAGAGTCTTTCGTTGTTCACAGAATCTCAAGGCCGTTTCAATCGCTCCCTCCCGTTTTCTTGTTTTGCACAGCGGACTGTTCTTCATGGCACACAAGGATTTGTGTCAAATAAAAACTCTCGCTTTTCGGGTGGCTTTTACCGGGTCGGTTCCTGAGAGACTTTCGTTTTTCACAGAATCTCAAGTCCGTTTCAATCGCTCCCTCCCGTTTTCTTGTTTTGCACAGCGGACCGTTCGTTATGGGATATAAGGGTTTGTGTCGAATGATAAGTCTTGCTTTTCGGGTTTGTTCTCTGATGGGTCTGGCGTCAGTCATCTTGTTTTGCACCGTGAATCGTTCTTTCTTCTGGTAAAGGGTTTGCGATTCCTCTTTTGGCATAAAAACAGTCGACATGATGCCTGCCTTACGATTCATCCTGTACTTGTCAAGATGTAATGATTGCGTAGATATAAATGCTTGCGTTGAGTCTGATGGTTGTAATGGATGTGTCATGATGGGCCATAGTTCGGGCGATGGGATAGCTTCAACGATATTATGATCATCCTTTTGGTCTCAATTGAGACCGTGTCGGATTGTGATTAAGCAAGAAAGGAGACTCCTGGGTTACAGATCGTTTCGCCTTAACTCAAAATCTTTACACCGTTTTTACCAGCTTTGCTTCATCTTCTGCTATGATAATCAATTGTTGAGCCCCGATTCGTTGCACCTATGGATCATGAACAGTCATGCCTTCCGAAGCTCAGGCCCGTATCAAAATCAACCGAATGCTTGAAGAATCCGGTTGGAGATTCTTTGACGACCATACCGGTCCGGCCAACATTCAGCTTGAGCACAACGTCAAACTCAGCCAAAAAAGCATTGACGATCTCGGCGATAACTTTGAAAAGCTCTCCACCGGTTTCGTTGACTTCCTCCTGCTCGACCCCCAAGGAATCCCGCTTGTCGTTCTGGAAGCAAAATCCGAATCCGTTGACCCCCTCGTCGGCAAAGAACAAGCCAGAGTCTACGCCCGCTCCCTGAACACCCGATTTATTATCCTCTCAAACGGCAACCTCCATTACTTCTGGGACACCGAACACGGCAATCCTTCGATTATCACTCGTTTCCCCAAACAGTCTGAAATCTCTGAATATCACAAATTCAAGCCCGACCCCGTACGCATCGTTCAAACACTTGTAGAATCCGACTACATCGCTCTTGCTCAACTTCCCAACTACGCCAATCAGGCTGCTTGGAATAATCCGCTTGAACAGCCCAACTTCATCAAAGTCAATAAACTCCGGTTCCTCCGCGAATACCAAATTCGTGCCATTCGTGCACTTCAAACCTCTGTCCGCGAGGGCAACAACCGATTTCTCCTCGAAATGGCCACCGGCACAGGCAAAACCCTGACCGCCGCCGCTTTGATCAAACTCTTTCTGGCCACCGGCAACGCTCGTCGTGTGCTTTTTCTCGTGGACCGTATTGAACTGGAAAATCAGGCTAAAAAAGCCTTTGACGCCTGCCTGCGCAACGACTTCACTACCCATATCTACAAAGAGAATCGTGACGACTGGCGACGCGCCGAAATCGTCGTCTCCACTGTCCAGTCTCTGCTTCATAACAACAAGTTTGAACGCCTCTTCGCCCCCACAGACTTCGACCTGATCATCTCCGACGAATCACACCGATCGATTGGCGGCAATGCCCGTGCCGTTTTTGAATACTTCGTCGGATATAAACTTGGTCTCACCGCGACTCCTAAAGACTATCTCAAAAACTACGAATCCGACGAGACCACAACCACCGATCCGCGCGAACACGAACGTCGACTGTTGTTCGATACATACCGTACCTTCGGCTGCGATTCCGGCCAGCCCACTTTTCGCTATAACCTTCTCGATGGAGTCAAAGACGGCCACCTTATCAGCCCAACCGTTATCGACGCACGCACCAAAATCACGACCCAACTTCTCTCCGAAGAAGGCTACGCCGCCGTACCCATCGCTCAGGAAAATCAGGAAGAAACTGAGCAAACCTATACATCCACCGATTTCGAAAAAAAGTTCTTCTCCGAACCCACCAATCGACTCTTTTGCCAAACTCTACTGAAAAACGGCCTGCGCGACCCTGTCACTGGCGAATTTGGTAAAACCCTCGTTTTCGCTGTCAGCCAGAAACATGCCGGAAAAATCACTCAGATTCTCAATGAACTGGCCGACCTCATCTGGCCCGGCAAATATCAGTCGGACTTCGCCATTCAGGTCACTTCAAGCATCCCTCAGGCTCAGGACTTTACCAGCCTTTTCACTTATAACTCGCTGCGTGGCAAGGGAAACTTCAACGCCGCATATCACACCTCAAAAACCCGGGTCTGTGTCACCGTAGGCATGATGACTACCGGCTACGACTGCCCGGATATTCTCAATCTTGCTCTCCTAAGGCCGATCTTTTCACCCTCTGAATTCATTCAGATCAAAGGCCGGGGGACCCGCAAGCACAGCTTCACCGAAGAACTTCACGACGAAAATCTCAAATCGCTCATCCACAATCCACATAAAACCGCCTACAAACTCTTCGACTTCTTCGCCAATTGCGAATATTTCGAAAATGAATTCAACTACGACGAAATTATCGAACTGCCCGTAGAACCGTCTTCAGGCTCTACCGGCGGCGACGCGAACCCGCCCCGCAGAACAGGCTTCTATAAAAACCTATTGCCCGACCTTATCGCCACCTTTCAGGAACAAACCATCGGCCTGGAAGGCATGAAGATTGACCGAATGTTTTATCAGAGAGTGGAAGATCAGGTCCAAGCCGATACGGAAATCCGCGACCATGTTATGGCTGGCCAATGGGATCAAGCCAAAGATCTTGTCATCCATCGCCACTTCGACAAACCCAACGACTTCGCGAGCCTCGACAAACTTCAGATCGCCATCGGCATGGATCGCAAAATTACTATCCAGGAATTCCTTGAAAAGACCTTCGGCATCATCCCTGAATACAAAACCAAAGACCAACTTGTGAACGACTCGTTCGACCAATTCCTTCTCACCTTTCAGCTTGAACCTGCTGCCCAGCAAAATTTGGCCTCCATCCGCCACTATTTCAAGGCCTATATCACCGACAACCGACTCCGCCAAATTATCGAAGAAAAACGTTTCGGCGAACTCAACACCAATCCCAGCTTCGGCATGGCGGAATTCATGGCATTACCAGCCAACATTCGCCAAGCCATCCCCATCTATGTCAAAAACTATGTGATGCTCAATAAATTTCTCTGATCCTCAATCCGCATTTACTTGATATCCTACAAGCTACCAATTCCCTCAAATCAAATAAGCTGCAAAAACAACCATGCTCGACTCTGAAACAAAACGCCGTATCGACTCCTGCCGCGATATCCTTGTCGGCAAGGTGCCCGATCCCAAAAGTCAGGTCGAACAGATCACCATCGCCTTGATCTACAAGTTCATGGACGACATGGACACCCAAGCCGAATCTTTCGGCGGCCATCGCACCTTCTTCTCAGGCGAATACGCCAAATATGCCTGGTCCCAGCTCCTTGCGCCCGGTGTGGGCGGCCACCAGACCATCGGCCTCTACAGCGAAGCTATCGCCCGGATGAACGAAAATCCCGGCATCCCCACACTCTTTCGCGATATCTTCAAAAACGCCTATCTCCCCTATCGCGACCCGGAAACACTTCGCGCCTTCCTCAAAGAAATCAACACCTTCTCCTACGACCATTCCGAACGTCTGGGCGATGCCTTTGAATATCTCCTCTCTGTTCTCGGCTCGCAGGGCGACGCTGGACAGTTCCGCACACCACGCCATATCATTGATTTTATTGTCCGCATCGTAAACCCCACCGCTAGCGACCGTGTGCTCGATCCCGCTTGTGGCACTGCGGGTTTTCTCATATCAGCCTATAAACATATCCTCGAACAAAACAAATCCACCCGAGCCGGCGACAAGCTCACGCCCGATCAGCGCAAAAGGCTGGTTGAGAACTTCCACGGCTACGACATCTCGCCCGACATGGTCCGTCTCTCGCTGGCCAATATGTATCTGCACGGATTCACCCAGCCCAAAATTTACGAATACGACACCCTCACCAGCGAAGAACGCTGGAACGAAACGGCTGATGTCATTCTGGCCAACCCGCCTTTCATGTCGCCCAAAGGCGGTATTCGTCCGCACCGCCGCTTCAGCGTGCAAGCCACACGTTCGGAAGTGCTTTTTGTCGATTATATCGCCGAACACCTTTCGCCCACCGGCCGTGCCGGGGTGATCGTGCCGGAAGGTATCATCTTTCAAAGCCAGACAGCCTATAAACAGCTCCGCAAAATACTGGTGGAAAAATATCTGGTGGCTGTGGTCTCACTGCCCTCTGGGGTTTTTCAGCCTTATTCCGGAGTAAAAACGTCGATTCTTGTATTTGACCGGGCTTTGGCCCGCCGCAGCGATCATATTGCTTTCTTCAAGGTTGAAAACGACGGCTACGGTCTGGGCGCACAGCGCCGTGAGATGGACAAAAACGACCTGCCGGATATTCTGGTTGCGATGCGGGAATATGTAAACCTGGGCGGGGATATGGGATTATTGGACAGCGATGCACAGGAAATCCAATCAGATTCCTCTTCATCGCTTTTAAAATCTCTAGTCGATTCCGGCCGTGCCTTGATGGTTCCGAAGGAGAAAATCGCGGCGAATGGGGATTATAATTTGAGCGGGGAGAGGTATAGAGATTCTGCAAAAAAAAGCGGAATTAGCAGAGTTGTTGAACT
>CAMCFM010000101.1 GCA_945874095.1 Candidatus Kuenenia stuttgartensis | reverse complement strand
ATGATAGGTCCTGTAGCAGTCATTCTGGCAGCTGGACAAGGCAAGCGGATGAAATCCGACAAGCCCAAGGTGCTGCATGAAGTGTGTGGCCAGTCGATGATCCGCCACGTGGTCAATGCCGCTTTCGGAGCCGGCGTGAGCGATGTGGTGGTGATTGTGGGGCAGGGGGCAGATCAGGTCAAAGCGAGTCTCGCTGGTACGCCCAACGTCCATTTTGCAACTCAGGAACGTCAGCTGGGCACAGGCGATGCAGTGAAATCGGCCAAGGCCGTTTTGAGTGGTTACGATGGCCCTGTGATGATTCTGGTGGGCGATGAGCCGTGCCTCAGAAGCGGCCCTCTGGCTGAACTTCTGGAGAAGCAAAAGGCAACGCAAGTGGCTTGCCTGATGGGCACTTCGATTGTGCCAGACCCGTCTGGCTACGGCCGCATCCTGCGCGACACCACCGGTGCCTTCCTACGCATCATAGAGCAGAAGGACTGTACGCCCGAGCAGGCGGCCATTACCGAGGTCAATCCAAGCTGCTATGTCTTTATGGCACAGCTACTTTGGGAGTCGCTTGAGGAAGTCATTCCATCCAATGCCCAGGGCGAGTTCTACCTGACCGATGCCCCTGAGATCCTTCAAAAGAAGGGCCACGAGGTTCAGGCGATCGTCACACTCGAGCCAGACGACATTCTGGGTATCAATACCAGGCAACACCTGGCTGAGGCTCACGCGATCATGAGCCGTCGGATTCTCGACAAGCTCATGGAGGATGGAGTTACAATATTTGATCCTAAAAGCACTTATGTAGACAGTAGGGCCAAGATCGGTGCGGACACCGTGATTTACCCGTTCTCGGTGGTCGATGGCGAAGTGACTGTCGGCAAGAACTGCCGGATCGGGCCTTTTGCCTTGATTCGGCATGGGACGGTTCTGGCAGATGGTGTGGAAATCGGGGCCTTTGTGGACATCGTTCGCAGCGACATCGGCGAAGGCACCCTGGTGCGGCATCTGGCTTATCTGGGCGATACTGAGGTGGGCAAGCGGGTGACTGTCGGGGCCGGTGCCATCACGGCCAATTTTGATGGACGCCACAAGCAGCAAACTAAAATCGGCGACCAGGTTACCATCGGTGCTGGGAGCGTACTTGTCGCTCCAACCTCAATCGGCAACCGTTCGAAAGTCGGTGCTGGGGCTGTTGTTACCCCCGCCCGTCCTGTTCCGCCTGACACTACGGTGGTTGGTGTGCCTGCCCAACCAATTGCCAGATCAAAAGACAACGACGGACGACCAGTGGATCCTGAACAGCCTCCACGTTGAGACGGATGAGGCTTCTGGACTGCTGAAAACACCAAAACGGCCGCCGGATAAACTGTCTGGCGGCCGTTTCGTAATATCGGCTTAACTCATTGCTATACAAGTGATTGCAGTGCAGACTAAAAGCTCTTGGAAAGTCTCCACTAAACCGCTTGAGATACCAAAACGGCCGCCGGACAAACTGTCTGGCGGCCGTTTCGTAATATCGGCTTAACTGATTGCAGTGTAAGTCATTACAGTGCGAAGTGGAACGTCTTGGAGAGTGTTCGCCAGATGAACCAGGCCAGAGTGGAGGTGCCACCGTCGATCTTGGCAAAGCCTCGCTGGCCGACGTGTAGCGAAAGATCTTCATTGTCGAGTGGAAGGAGCAGTTCGAAGACGGCTGAGACGGACTTGATTTTGCCCGTCTTTTTGTCCTGTTCCGCCGCAATTTCACCACCGCCCACGTTCGAGAGTTCAGCCGGGATTTCGTCACGGTTACGGGACGCAATTTCAGCAATTTCGGTACGGTATGTTCGCTCGCTCAGGCCGTAAATCTTGACCCAGGCTTTGCTACCGGTCTGGAGCAGGTCGACATCGCCTTGGTCAATAATCACTTGGGCCTGAAGCTTCTTGGGGTTCGCAATTTCGCAGAAAGCTTTGTCAGGGCGAACCCACGAGCCGGTTGTTTCACGCTTTGGCACACCAATCACCTGACCATCGCGATCAGCCACGAGGTAAAGATGGGAGATCTGGTCGTTGATTCGGGCCACAACAGGTTCCAGCTCGTCAGCCAGAGTGGAGTGCTGGCGTGCCAGGCGGCGTCCTTCGAGGTCTTTTGATCGACTGAAGTAAGCGGCTTTCACTCGGTTCAGCTCGAGCTCTTCCTGCATGGAGGCTCGCTCTCTTTGTTTGTCGAGGTTTGAGAGTTGGGCGATCAGGTCGCCTTTTTTGACCATATCGCCATCGCGAACCGCCAATGTGACCAATCGACCTGCGGTATTGGCATAAACTCTGGACGGGTTCTCAGGTGCAACAACAAGAGTGCCTTTGATACGCAGAGGGGTGGGGATCATCAGAATCGCCGTGATCAGTGCCACAGTGGATACGGCGAAGGCAGTGGCTCGAACTTTTTTCACTTTACGCAACCTTCCCGGTGTACGGACAAATTTGACGATCTGATAGACAGGCATGATGACCAGTGGAATCATACCCCACATGGCGAAGAAGATGCCGATGGAATAAACCTTGTAAGGCTTCATCAATCGGTTCAGGAAGAAGAGGATGGAGAGCGTCACAAACCAGCGATAAAGGAAGCTCGTGACAGCATATACCAAGAAAAGCCAGCGTCGTGTGCGAGGCATGTATGACTGCACGGGCACTTCAAGTCCGAGGACTTTTTCTTGAAACGCGTAGCTGAAGAACTGGTTGGCTTTGACCCTTAGGTTGGGGATTTCGAGGTAGTCAGCCAGCACATAATAGCCATCATAACGCATGAGAGGGTTGGCATTGAACATGATCGTGTTCATGGAACAGAGGAACATGGTCGCCATCATCAGGCTATTGAACAGGCCAGGGTTGCTATAGAACCAGGCGAATGTGGCGAGCGAAGCCAGCACGCATTCGACATAAATTCCAGCCGCTGAGATCCAGATTCTGTGCCACTTGTTGGGCAGCAGCCAGCTATCAGTCACATCGCAATACAAGGCAGGCGTGAGACATAGGAGCAAAGCACCCATTTCGTGGACTTCACCGCCGAAGTGTTTTGCGGTGAGCCCGTGTCCGAATTCGTGGATGATCTTGACGATCGCAAGACTGCACCAGAAGTAGACGATGGTTCGCCAGTTGAAGAACGACTGAAAGTCGGGCAGACGCTCTTTGACTTCCGTGAAGTTACTCACCACCATCGTCAGTGCTGAAAGCATCAGCAGGCAGCTCAGGACGACGAATGTTCGTGTATAGATCCACTTGAAGTAGGGGTACATCCATGTCAGCAGGCGTTCCGGATCGATGATCGGAATCTTGATGTAAAGGATGTTGGCGGCAGCCCCCCGGACCTTCTTCCAAATCTTCTTCCGGCGACGTTTGACGAAGACTTCGGTTTGTTCCGGAGTATCGATCTGAGCCACGCCGGCTTCGTGAAGCTGGGAGCAGAACCGGACCAGGTCGTCCACAGTGATGGTCTGCGGCCGATACTTGCGTTCGAACGCCTTTTTGACCTCCAGCAGGGTGGACTTGCCGTCGAGTTGCTGGAGCAGGAAATACTCTTCAGCCTTGAACCGGTAATATTTCAGGCCGATGGGGTCTTTTACGACATAGTGGGTCATGCCCTCATAAAATTGAGGACGAACCACCAGGTCGGGCCTGAGACGAACCCTCAGGGTTTCGCCGGCCTGACCCATTGGCATGTTCGGTGTGATGGTTGGAGCACTGGCCACGTCGGAGTTTCCTTCATTCAGGCGAAATCAATCGGTATGGAGATCCGTACAATACGACCAATGGATCCTGAGAGTTCACATCCACACGAAAAATCAGATCAGCGGGCAACGCTTCTGTCTGAGACAGGGTTGACGGCGTTAACCTGCGGGTCGGTCAGGCGGATGGTCATTTCTGCCTGAAGGCCGGGACGAAGAATGCCATCGACGTTGGGCACATCCACATAAACACGTGTTGCTGACTCAGCCACAGCCTGAATTTCGTGGTCCACAAAGCTCACTTTGCCGCGATAGACGACTTTTTCGACAGGTAGATCGACGTCCGCCACAAAGGCACGGACCAAGACTTCCTGACCGACTTTGACACGAAACGCGAAGTCCACTGGAATGAAGGTGGTGACCCGATAAAGTTCAGGGTTGGCCAGAGTCACAACAGGCTCGCCTCCACGAACCGACTCCTGTTCACGTTTCATCACATTGATGATGATCCCGTCGAACGGAGCGGTGATGGTGTGTTCCTCTACCATCCGGTTGGCCAGGTCGTACTCGGCCCTGTTGATTTTGATTTCTTCCTGAGCTCGGAGGATTTCGGCGTCTGCCACAAGCAATTCGGCCTTGTGCTTTTCCACTTCTTCGGTAGGAATGGCATTCTTGCGGATCAGGTTCATGTCACGGGCAATGACTGATGTGGCAAGCAGTTGTGATGCCTTGGCCCGTTCGAGATTACCCTTGCTCTCGGCGGTGATTTTTGCCTTGGCGGCGGAGAGTCGTGCGATTTCGTCGTGAAGCTGGCCAATCTGGCCACCTTTTTTGACCCTCATGCCTTCGCGAAGTTCGAGCTTCTTCAGAACGCCTTCACGAAGTGCCACTACGTCCGACTTCTGGAGCCAGTCGATGTTGCCGATAATGATCAGCGAATCGCCTTCCACCCGGGCCGTCTCACGGGCAGACCTTCCTCTGGTTTGTTGCTGCTGAGCTGTTGCCAGAAGGCTTGTTGTCATGAAGGCCGTTGTCAGTACCAGGCATAGCCATTTTTTTGAGATCATCAGTGCCGACTCCTAAAATTCTGTTTTGTACTGGAGCTGATATCAGTTGCTGTGAAAGAGTTTGTGGCGGATAGAAGGTGACTGGAAATCAGGCCTTCATGAACGGCCAGCGGAACATGATTGTCTGGTAGAAGACCTGGTAAAGGTCGCGGAACAGAACATAGGCCAGGCTGGCACTACCGCATTCAACCCGGGCCCGAACTTCGGAACCTGGTCGCATTTCGCGGTTACGTCGCAGGAAGTCCACGCGGACATCTTCAGGGAACGCCACTGTCACCTTGACCACGTGTTGCTGTTCTGACGATTCAGCCTTGGCGCTGATCCGCTTGACGTTGCCCTTGTACCGGTGTTCCGGGTCGGTCATCGTCACAAAGTAAGCGCCCAAACGAGTTTCAGGAGGGACAGAACCCGATGTGATATCGCGTTTGAGCCTGTCAGCCGCAGTCAGAATCGGGCCCATTTCACTATCAGGAACTTCCACTTCGAGAACCCATTCTCCAGAGGTGTCTGCGATCTGGATCAACTCCTGACCGACTTCCACCGGACGTCTCATGAAGTTCTTTTCCACTTCCCAAGTCGTTACAATACCGTTACATGGAGCGGTCAGAATCAGGGTCTTGAGTTGTTCGTTGATAATGTCGAGCTGTTCCTGAGCCGACCTGTACTTGATCTGGGATTCGCTCAGCTGGGCCTTGATCTGGTCACGTTCTTGAGGTTTCGTCGTGGCAACGTCGAACTGTTTACGCAGGTTCAACATCTGTGTGTTGGCGGCGTTCATTTCGGCCACCAGTCGCTTGTGTTCCTTGTCGAGATCTGGGCTGAAAAGTTCCATGACAGGATCGCCCTTCTTGACCAGGGCACCGTGATCCACCAGAACCTTCGAGACCACTGCACCCTGAGCCACCGGGGCAAAGGTGGAGTAGCGGACAGCTGGGAGGAGCGAGCCCTTTCCAGGAATCGTCAAACGCCATGGAACAAAGGTCAGGGCCAGAATGGCAGTCAGGACGACAGCCAGACCGGCAAGAATCTTGGCAAGATTTCGGCCACGGAACCAGCGAGATGGGCCACCGATGGTGGTCAGCAGGCTTCGCATGAAAATCTTGTCGTGTGTCTGAGCATTCCAGAGAGCGGTTGAAGCGTGTCTTGCAACCACTTCTGAGCGGGCCTGAGCGTCGGTCATCGGCATTTCGTCGCCGATTTGCTCTGCCACCACACAGCCGAACGGAACGCGATCAGGGGCCTTCACACCCTCTTTGTCAAAGGTGGTGATGGGTTTGTGCAAGAGTGTGACGAACAGGGCTTTAGAGCCGGATTCGTCGATGTAAAGTTCGAGGGCGTCGCGGATATCGGGGGGAAGATTTTCAGTGTCGCCTGTATAGACAAGATCTTCACCTGAGGCGACCACCACTTTACAGAGCCGGGAGAGTTCTCGGACGAGGTTCGATCGGCGTTCGACAACTTCTTGTCCGCTAATGGCTTCGACCAATGGGCGGCCGCCGATTTTGACAGCCACACTGACGCGGTCGCAGCCGATCAGGCGTTTGCCTTCATTGGCGACGGCAAGTGCGGTTTCGGTCAGGCCGAGCGAGCCGTGAATGGCGTGTGTAAAGCCTTCAAGCTGATTCCAAAGCCGTTGCTGCGACATGACTTGCCGCATCTGGCGATTCTTCAGGTACTGAGTGGCCAGGTCGGCCAGGTCAGCGATAAACCGGAGGGTGCTTTTCTGCTGGACGGCTTTCCGGTTCGGATCCATCAAGATTTCGATCAGGCCGACATTCTGCTTGTCAACCACAATCGGGGCCAGGATCAGGGTGAACTGTGTGGGGTTGCCGGCGTTTGGCATCCCTTCCACAACTGCCCCTGAGGGAATGATTTGGGGCTCGTTGGTTTGCATCATGACACCCAGAAGGGCATCGTGAGGGGCCGTTTTCACCCGTCCATCGAGCAGACCTGTCTGGCGAAACTCGAGCTGGTGCTGCATACGCAGGCCACCGCGAGGGTCCATCATCCAGAGAGCACCGCCAGAAGCGGCCACTGCGGCGACCACTCGGTTCATGAATTCAACGCCGAATTCCTGGGGCTGGATGTCGGCTTCAGCCAATTCGGCGATTTCGCCGACCAAGCGTCGAATCTGATTTTTGGTCTGTTCGATCAGTGATGGATCGAGAGTTTCTTCAGCCATGATTCACCTGATCGTGATAAAGGCGCGTCGGCCTATTTGGTTCTTGAGTGAGCTGAGGTCGTTTATGATCTCACCAAAGAGACCATCTGGACCACACAACTGCATCTGACTCAACCCTAAGGACAGATGTTCCGGCGAACTTCCCGAAAATTCTCAAAATTTTTTCAAGATTCTGAAAACGTCCTGAATTCGTGGCCCGGATCGGAAAATAATTCCGAAGCGGTCATCTATCCCAGAACTCTTTCGAATGGAATACGACTTTTGTTCGAGATCAAGATCTGAAATCCGTACTTTCCGGGCCACCGGCGATTCGTAATGTTCAAGTAGACCATATGTAATGCAGGTCATCAGGAGACATGGCCTAAAATAAATTCTCCTGATTTTGAATCAGAGGGTTTGGTTCAACCGTGAGATATTGCCTTGCGGCTGGATTTGTGCCCCATGGGATTTCTGGATTCGCTTAAAACCAGCGATCATGATATATTACAAACACTCATAGTCAAAGATCCCAGAATGCCTGATGACCCATTGACCGCTTCCATGAACATCGAAAATCACGTTCCAGGCCAGCCTAAAATCAAAGTTCTGGTGACGGGCGCATCCGGGTTACTCGGCAGTCATATTGTCGAACAATGGCTTGCCAGTGGTGCTGATGTTCGTGTGATTTTGCGAAGCGAACGGCCAACTCCGTTTCTTGACCTACTGGGTGTCACCAAAGTTCATGGAAATCTGACCGACCCAATCGCCTGCCGATTCGCATGTGAAGATGTCGATTACGTCTGCCATGCAGCCGCCAAAGTGGGCGATTGGGGGAAATGGGATGAATTCCAGAGAGATACCATTGAAACCACCCGCCAGATATCCGAAGCGGCCCTGCATGCAAAAGTGAAACGTTTCATCCATATCTCCAGCACTTCGGCCTATGGGCATCCTGACGATCGTGACACTCCGATCAGCGAAACGCATCCACTGGGCGAAAACATCTGGCGAAAAGATCCGTATACGCTTGCTAAAGTTGAGTGTGAGCGGCATTTATGGAAGCTCTCGAACGCCGGTTTGCCTCTAACCGTTCTCAGGCCAAGCTGGCTTTATGGGCCTCGGGATCGGATCACTCTGGCCAGGATGGTGGGTAACCTGAAGGCTGGAAAGATGCGGCTGATTGGTCCAGGCGATAATCGTATCTCAGCGATCGACGCTTCCGAAGTCGCTCGTGCCGTTGTTCTTGCAGCATCTCAACCGGTGGCTGAGGGGCAGGCCTATAACATCACAGACTTAGGCGAGATCTCCCAGTTCGACTTTTTCGGGATCATGGCCGAAGCCGCCGGCTTAAAGCGGACGACCAAAACGGTGAACTATCCACTCGCTTTTTACGCCAGTGTCTGCATGGAGACCTGGGGCCGACTGGTTCATCCGTCCCGTCCACCCATGCTTACTCGTTATGCAGCATGGTTGATGGGGCGTCGACTCTGGTACGACAACACCAAGATTCGCAGAGATCTGGGATGGGTTCCAGTGGTGGATTACCCGACCAGCATTCGCAGGGCCGTAGATTGGTATCTAAAAGATTCGAATTTGACGGCTGTAACGAAGCGGTAGGTCGTATGGGTCCGGGAAAATTCATAAATAAAATCGGTAGGGGTGTCTGGACAAGAAATCATGTGTAAGAATTATGATAGAGTTATGATAGTGGTATGAATGGAAATTTTGGATCACGGCGGTTTGACCGATCCTGTCCAGATTTCCATAACCTCTCTTGAGACTGCAACCAGACGTCGCACCACCTGACAATAGGATGGCTCATGAATCGCAAGCTCGCGCTTTCGCTTGGTTTAACGTTTGCAATGACTATGGGTGTCACAATCGCCCAACAGGCCGACCCGGTGACTCCTCCAGGCGACTCCAAGGGATCGGCGGGCAGCCGTGGTCCTTCGATGTCGGCCATGCCTGGTGGCCCAAAGAAGTTTGGCGATTTTGCTGAACTCACCAAAGATTCGACAAAATACGACGGCCTGTTCACCCTTCATAAGAAGGATGACAACCTCTATGCCGAGATCAAGCCGAACCAGTTCAACCAGCCATTTCTGGCGCCGATCACGATTGCCAAGGGCTTGGCTCAGGCCGGCACTCCGATCACGTCGGACGATGAATGGGTCTTGATTTTCAAGCGAGTCGGCGATCGCATTCAGCTCATCAGGCGCAACATCCACTTCAAAACCAGTAGTAAAGAGCTGGAAAAGGCTGTTGAACAGAACTATACGGATTCGATCATTCAGTCTCTGCCGATTCTGGCCCTGAATCCGATGGGCGGATCGGTGGTGATCAACTTTACCGATATCTTCTTCGGTAATTTTGCCCAACTCCCGTTCGGCTTCCCGGATCGTAGCCGAACGTCCTGGAACAAGATCAAGACGTTCCCGAACAATGTGGAACTTCAGGTGGAGACGACCTTTTCAGGTCGTGGCGATGGCGATCCTTCAGTGATCGACTCACGTGGTCTGACGCTTGTTGTCCACTACAGTCTCTGCAAATTGCCTGACGCCAGCTATCGCGCTCGTATGGCTGATAATCGTGTGGGGCACTTCCTGAGCGCTGTGAAGGATTTCGGATCAAAGAATCCGGACACCCAGTTCGTTCGTCAAATCAATCGCTGGCACTTGGAGAAGTCGAATCCGAAGGCCAAGCTCAGCCCGCCCAAGAAGCAAATCGTCTGGTGGGTGGAAGATACGGTCCCAATCGAGCTTCGGCCCCATGTTGAGGCCGGCATTCTCGAGTGGAACAAGGCGTTTGAGAAGGTCGGAATTGCCAACGCCATTGCTGTTCGCTGGCAGAATGAGCGCGATGACTTTGATCCTGAAGATATCAACTATTGCACCCTGAAGTGGATCACGACAGACAACACCTTCGCACGATCCAACCTTCGGGCCAATCCATTGACCGGCGAGATGATCGACGGCGACGTGGTTTTTGATGCCTCCTGGATTCGTGCCTGGAAGGAGCAGTATGCTCAGCTCAAGGGCCTTCCAATTCCTGCCGGAGCGGTTGGCGATGAAGTGAAGATGAAGCCTGTTCTGGGTGAGATCATCAGCCCGATTCTGGCTGCCCGTAAGGGTTTCGGTATGCCAAGTCCGATGCTCGATGCCACGCAGGCCATCACTGGCGAGCGTCCTCTGCATGCGATTCCAGCGGAATGGTCGCCGTTGGAGCATCGCCTGCACCAGCACCTTGGGGCAGGGCAATCAGCCTGTAATCTGGCGGCTGGTATTGGCTATGAAATGACTCTGGCGGCCCTGACTTTCGCTGATCCTGTCAAGAAGGATGAAGCGAAGAAGGACGAGCCCAAGAAGGATAAAGAAAAAGAGACCGCTCCAGCCTTGCCTGAAGAGCTGATTGGTCAAGCCATCAAAGAAGTGGTCATGCACGAAGTGGGCCACTCGCTGGGCCTGCGTCACAACTTCCGCGCCAGCGCCATGCTGACAGCGGATCAATTGCACGACACGAAAATCACCCATGAAAAAGGTCTGGCTGGTAGCGTGATGGACTATACGCCCATCAACATTGCTCCTAAAGGCAAGACTCAGGGCGATTATTTCTCAACAACCCTGGGCCCTTACGACTATTGGGCGATTGAATACGCCTACAAGCAAATTGATGGGAACGAAGAGGCTGAACTGGCCAAAATTGCGGCCCGATCGGCTGAGAAGGACCTGACCTACGGGACAGACGAAGATCGTATCTCTGGTCTGGACCCACTGGTGAATGCCTATGACCTGGGCGGAGACCTGCTTCGATTCTCGTCCGACCGAATGGATCTGGCGCAGGATCTCCTCAAGAATATTGAAGCCAGCGTGGTGAAGGACGGCGAATCATGGATCCGTCTGCGACGTGCCTTTACGCCGTTGGTGGCCCAGTGGGGGAATGCTGCGGGCATGGCTTCAGGCTATGTCGGTGGCCAGCTCTACACACGCGACCATAAGGGCACGAAGGATGCTCAGGATCCTGTCACACCAGTCAATGGAGATCAGCAAAGGGCCGCCCTTAAGCTGATTCGCGACAAGAT
>CAMCFM010000100.1 GCA_945874095.1 Candidatus Kuenenia stuttgartensis | reverse complement strand
ATTGTGATTCGATCCGGCACCCAGTTGACTGCCGAAGTTCTCGAAGGGCAGACCCGTCTGAAGGCCATTGTCAGGGCCGGTGTGGGGGTCGACAATATCGACGTTCCCGCAGCCTCGAAGGCCGGTGTGGTGGTCATGAACACGCCTGGTGGGAATACCATCAGTACCGCTGAACACACCATGGCCCTGATTCTTTCGCTCTCCCGAAACATTGCACCTGCCTGTGCCACCATGAAAAATGGCGGGTGGGATCGCAATAAATTCACCGGTACGGAACTCTCTGGTAATACGCTGGGCATCATTGGCCTGGGCCGGGTCGGGCTGGCTGTGGCCCAGCGGGCTCGTGCTTTTGAGATGAAAATTGTCGGATTTGACCCGTTCCTGACCGCCGAGAAGGCCGCTGAACTGGGCATCACTTCCATCGCTCGCCTGGACGACCTCTGGCAGCACTGCGATTACATCACTCTGCACACTCCGCTTTCGGCTGAGACACGTAATGTGGTCGGCACGGAAACCATCGCCAAGATGAAAAAAGGCGTGCGGATTATCAATTGTGCACGCGGCGGTCTTGTCGACGAACAGGCACTGCGTGAGGCGTTGGACGCCGGGCAAGTGGCCGGCGCCGCTTTCGACGTATTCGAGCCAGAGCCTCCATCGTCTGACAATCCGATTGTGATGCATCCTAAAGTGCTGGTCACTCCACACCTGGGAGCATCTACCGAAGAAGCTCAGATCAATGTGGCGATTGAAGCTGCCAACTTGCTGACCGACTATTTCGGTAAGGGCCAGGTTCGGTTCTCAGTCAATTTGCCGAGCATGGACAAAGCCGAACTGGCCGACCTCAGGCCTTATCTCGACCTTGGACGCCGCCTGGGCATGCTGCATTCGCAAATGGATCGCGGCACCATTCAAGGCATAAAGCTCAGCTTCAGGGGCGAGGTGGCTTTGAAGAATACCCGCCTGATCAAACTGGCATTTGCAGCTGGTTGGATGGAAACGGCGATGAGCGAGCCAGTAAATCTGGTTTCCGCTGAAAGTCTTCTGAAGAACCGCGGGATCACGATTGTCGAAGAGAAGTCGCCTGAAACCGCCGACTTCGGAACCATGATTCAGGCTGAAGTGACCAGCGACCGCAAGACTTATGTCGCGGCTGGGACACTGTTCGGTAAGACCCAGCTACGCTTGGTGAAGCTGGGCGATTATCGTCTCGATGCCACTCTGGACGGCACCCTGTTCATATTCAGCCACATGGATGTCCCTGGCCTGATAGGCTTTATGGGCACCACCATGGGCAAATACGGTGTGAACATTGCAGGCATGTCCGTAGGGCGCGAAGCGGACAAGCCAGGCGGAGAAGCCATCGGCGTGGTCAACCTGGACAGCACTCCACCAGCGGAAGCCATGGAGCAGCTCAAAGCCAACCCGAATATCCTCTCCGTAAGCCTTGTGAAATTGCCTCCAGCCGGCCAGTTACCCACATGGCTGGGCGGTGCGTAACTTCTAAGTTTGGTCGATAAAAAGAATCAAAGGCCGCTCATCCATTGAGCGGCCTTTTTACGTTCAGCCATGAGAATCATTTTTTACCCACGTTATCGATCCAATTCGGATCCATGCTTCATCCGCGGCAATCCGTGTCCATCCGTGGCCAAAACCCGGCTTGGAATTTTTCGAAATTCACACCCACCGGATCACAATGCCTTCCTGCGAAGGTATTTTGGCCACTCGATATTCTCTGGTCCTGTGCGGGCCAGAACTCGTGATGGTTTTCGGCCTGACTGGTCATAAAAATCAAAGACTTTCACAATCGGTGGAGCCGACTTGGGCCAATGCTCAAAATCTGCCGGATGGAGCAGGATGAAATTCGGCCGACCGTCTGGCGATTTGGCTGGATCAGGCAAAAATCTTGGATGCGTGATCTGGCGAAAGTTCCGGCCTGTGGCAAAGGCAAGGTCGGTCGACCATCCGTGAAGCGTGTAAATCGGCCATTTTTCAGGCACCCACTGGCCAATCGCTCGGCCCCAGGGACCTTGTCCCATGCGGTAATTCCATTCAGGAATGTAAATGGACGCGTGAATCAATTTCAGCCCTAAGCACATGATGGCCAGAGCAATAAAGCTTCTGGAGGAATCATTCTGACTGAGTCCACGCACGCAGACAAGCAACGCGATGGAGAGAATCAGAGCGGATATGAGGCAGACGGCTCTGTAATAGGGAATACTCATGCTGATATAGATGGCCATGGGGATAAACGCACAAGCCATGGCGACGACCGTTAACCCGGTGCTGATCGACAGCCACTGGCCGGCCCAGCCCAGAACCCGGAATCGGCGGTTGCTGATTGCAGTTGCCCAGACATGCCCGGAGATTACGGCAAAGCCGGCAACGACTGGCAGCAGTGCTGCCCTGGAAAATTGAGGCAGCACCGATCCGACAAAAAGCGACATGGCTGCGATGGTCCACCACCCACTGACGTAATCTCGGCGGCTTTCGGACCAGTTCTCGCGTATCTTCTGGCTCAGTGCAGCCGGGGCCGCCAAGGCTGTGGGCAGGCAAAGCCCGAGGGCGAGAACTGCAAAGCTGGAACCTGAGCGAAATGAGACTGGTAAAGCAATGGACGCTGCCCATGCTTCTGCCGAGATTTCATTCAAAGCCCATGCGGACCAGCCTCCGACTGTGGCCAATACGATAGCCAGAAACGGCATGGTCAGGCCGGCGGAACTGCGGCAAAGAATGATCGAAGCGGCAACGATTAAAATGACCGGCTGAAGGCCACCACACAGAAACGCCAGGCCAGTGGCCAGAGCGATCCGGTAATCAAGCCTTCCGTTCTGCGCGATAGTTTGATTGAGGGCTGCGACCAAGGCCAGACCTGTGAAGAAATCGAGCCCGAATTCGCCAGACCGGTTGATCACAGCCAGACTGGTGAGCCAGCAGAAGGCGACCGTCAAGGCCGCTGTTTTGCCGCAGATCCATTCAGATCGAAGCGTCAGAAAAGCGCCGATCATTGCGGCGAAGATGGCAGACGGCCAGCGAAAGGATTGCTGGCCAGGGCCATGTTCTTCAAAAATGCTCCAAGCCTTGATGGCGACGAGTGGGCCCGGGTAAATCGCTGGATCAAGTCCGCCAAAGCTTTGGCCGACAGGGCCAAGTGGCTCGCGGGCCGCCATGGCCAGGCGGGCTTCCTGAGGGCCAACTTCCAGACGGGTAGCTCCCCAAAGGACAAACACTGTGACCATCGCCATAAACACGGCGAGCCCAATGGCGTGGGCCGCCCAGATGGAGTCTCTCAAGCCTGACTCAAGCGGTGAGAAGGCTTCTGAGAAACGTGAACTCTGGCGATTTTGAACGCCTGATGGAGTTGTTTCGGAACTCGGTTGCATGTCCAGATGATGGGTTGGTTCGAAAGTCGTAATCATCGGCGCACCTCTGGACTCACAGGTTCTTTCTGACCAACGACCGCTTTTGGCACATTTGGAACGGACAAGGCCTGAGCCTTTTCAACGGGATCGCGAAACTCCATATTGGGCGTCCTGTCCAGCATTCCGTAGATGTAACCTGAGAGCCAGCCTGGTTTATAGGACTGTCTCAGCATCTCATCGGAAACGTCGTCGATGGACCATCCATCGCGTTCGAACCGATAAAGCGCAACCGCTGCACCGGTGCGGCAAGTGCCACGAGCGCAGTGGATGAGTAGCGGACGCTGGTCAGGATTGTCAACGGCCTTCAAGACCTCGCGAAACTGCTCTTCCTGGCCAAATCCATCGCCTGGCATGGGCAGGTTCAGGAACGATATGCCCAGCTCTTTGGCAATCGCCGATTCCTGCTCCACCGACTTATCCTTGACCTGAAAATTCACCACAGTGCGAATTCCGTAGCGTTTGATCGCCTCGCGGAGTTGCCCTTCAGAGAGTTGGCCACTGCGGTACAAAACCCCGGGCTTAACGGTATCGAACCGATCCCAGATCAAAGTGTTCGAGACATGGTAAAGTCCCATGCCCACACCGGTACCGGCCAAGCTGAGAAGGCCGAGAAGTGTCAGGCCAAGGGCTAACCGGTGACGGCTTGGTTTTGGTTCAACGTGGGCGGGATCGAGCCGCATTTGATTTGGTCCGTTAGGATGGTTCATCATCACTGCCCCGGTGGTTTGGTGGCCTTGGAGGTGATTTGAGTGCCGTCGGTCACCCGTGGTGTCGCGACCTTCTTTTCGAGTCGTTCACTGCCCAAATCCTCGTGGTGCAGAAATACGCTACACGAAGAGATGCCTGCCTTGATGGCCTTGACGCGAATCACCAGAGTCAGCTCCTGGCCGGCTGGAAGGTGATCGATCTTGGGGAAGACCGTTTGCTTGGCGTCCTGCGGATTCTTGGCCGCTTCACCATCGTGTCCGTCGGTTTCGGTGACTTGAAGATTTTCCGAGAGGATGGCTGAAATGAGCAGGTTGACGGCGTCTTTGGTGCCTTGGTTACGCACCGTGATGATGTATTCCGTGGAGTCGCCCACATCGATGATCCGCGACTTTTCAGCCACTTGAAAATCGACATCAGCCACTCCAGTCACCGTCGTGGTGACCGACTGCTTCTCCATCAGCCCACTGTCGGCCCTGATCTCTCCAGAGAATGGGTAGGTGCCCATGGCTTCCACCCGATACTCGAACTTCAGGACCTTGCTCTCACCGGGTTCCACGCGGTCAATCGTCCATTCGAGCTTACGACTATCCTTGTTCAGGAATCCCCCTCGACTGGCACGCCGAACGCCTTTGGAATCAGGCACAAAAACGGCCACTTTCAAATTCCGGGCCGGTGCCGTGCCGGGGTTCTGCACGTTCAGCTCATAGATATCTTCTGTATTGGTATACTTTTGCGATGGGCCGGTCATGGTCAGTTTGAGCTTCGGCTCAAGGATCTCAATCGACTGCGACGACTTCGCCGTGGGCTGCTCTGTGGCCACATCCGCGCTGGTGGTCGAGATCTCGCAAGTCTGGGCCCCTCCGCCCACTGTGCTTAAAGTCAGTGGCTGAAGTTCCATACGCTCGCCCGGGCCGAGTCGGCGGATCTCCTGATCAAAAACGCGCGACCCTTGTGAATCCTGCAAACCTTGAGACACCTTCACCACCACAGCCACATTTCTGGCAGCGCCGGTGCCGGGGTTGGACACAGAAATCCTGAGCTGAACCGGCTGGCCTTTCAAAGGCTTGGCAGGTGTGATGGACTGCTCCACTTTCAGCTTCGGCTCCTGAACAACCAGCCGCGCTTTGGTACCGGTCTGGCAGGTCACCGTGGCGGTATGTTCAACGGATCCAACCTTCACGGGCTTGGCAACAACGGTCATCGTTTTCTCGGAACCGATAGGCATTTCGCCCAGATCCCAAGCCAGCGTAGAGCCTTCTTTTTTCGCCTCTGGCTGGCTTTTGACATATTCCAGAGTATCAGGAAGGATGTCTTTCACCACCACACCAAAAGCTTGGGTACGCATGGCGTTGCGTACGATAATACGGAACGTGGTTTCCTGCTGCAGATTCGCTGATGGAGGGCCAACCACTTCGACGTAAATTCCCACCCCCTGAGCACCGGACCGATATTGAGCGTTGGGGTCAGACCCAACCGTAGCCGAGCCTGGTGGGGGCGAACTGGGAGAGGATGCAGATGGAGTTGCGGTTGACCCAGGGGCGCCGAGTGGAGGGGCCTCGTTCTGGGTGCGCTGGACGGAATCGTCTCGTGGGGCATCGTCAGCAAGTGCTGGAACTTGTTTGACAGGCTTGGCTTGAGTGGGGTCGTCAAGTGTTTCGATGGGTTGAAGACCACCGGGTTTGACCGTGGGATCTTCGTGCTTCAACGCCGGTTCGCCGACTGGTGGGAGTTCAGGTTCAGCCGATGTGGCAGCCGGTTTTGTATCCGACTCGGCAGAGACCTTTTTCTCGCCAGGTTCGATAGCGGCTGGGAGGTCAGGCGGAGGCTGTTCCGGCTCGTCGATCGGATCCACTTGCACGTCGATCATCGCTTGTGCTGGCAGGAGACTGATCATGCCTGCCATCGACGATGCGGAAGGAAGGGCCGCGATATCAAGTAAAAGAACGAGACAGAGGATCGGGCCCATTTGCAGGTGGGTTGATCGGCGGAATCGTTTGAAAATCTGGCTATATCGCATGGGCTGTTCCCCTCCGTGGGAGCAGGCACATCATCCACTTATGTATTCGTGGCTGGTTCCTGGAATCGATCGTCTTCGGTCAGGAGATACCCTGACGAATCCAAATCTTTATCACATCCATTGAAAAGCGCAAAGGTCAAATTTGAAGGGAAAACGGGCTGGGGTGATCCTAAACCACGATCACGCTACAGAAGCGGATTTCTGTAGGCACGTCCCATGACCGGGCCGGCTTTTGCCTTTTCAGTGTCGGTTTTCAAAGCCAAATCCAAAGCCCGCCATGTCAGGGGACATGGCCTACATAAGATGTTCTCTATTTTAGGATTATGATTCGCCGTTGGGCTCCGCCCCAAATTTCAGAATGAAAGGGGTTTAGTTATGCACTCTCAATTTTATGACTTATAAACCGATTCTGGCTTGAATACAGGCTGGGTGATTTCGTGCCAGTCTTGATTTTTGTCTAGCTCGCGATAAAAGCATGAGAAAAATCCATTGTGACAGGCTCCACCATGCTGGCTGACCTGGATCAGGATCGTATCGCCATCGCAGTCCACACGGATGGAATCCACTTTCTGGATATGCCCTGACGTGCCACCCTTATGCCACGACGATTTCCGGCTCCGTGAATAAAACCAGGTTTCACCCGTCCGGATCGTATTCTCAATCGCCGGTCGATCCATCCAGGCCATCATCAAGACCTGTCCACTGCTCGAATCCTGAACTATGGCAGGCACCAGCCCAGCACTGTCAAATTTGATCAGCTCAAAAAGCGACTTGGATTCGGACATTTTTTTCACTTTGAATTCATGAGGGAAACAGGCGTTCAGGATTCCAGCTCTTCCAGAGTCAGCTCAATCAGTCCGCCCAGAAACTCTGAGGGAGAATCCGCCAGCCATCTTGCGCACAAGCTCAGCAGCTCTGTCCCAGCCTCTTCCACTTCAATCAGATCGGTGATGGAGTCGAATCGGCGAATCTGGGGCGTGTCCGGATGTTCACAGGCCACAATCCAGGCCTTCTCGGCATCAGCAGGAGTTCCCAGTCGAGAGACAGCCTGGGCTCGCCACATCAAAAGCTTGGCCTGATCCCAGCCTTCACGATACTTTTTGTCAAGCATCAAGGCGTGGTCCAGCAGATCAAGCGCACCTGCCAAATCTCCATCCTTCACAAAATGGCGGAGGTACGGAGCGGCCCATCTGCTGACCGGAATTTCAGAGAATATCAGGACTGGCCGGTTGCGAATCTCGTCGCCCAGTTGAATCGAGAGATCGTCGTCCGTACAGGCCGTTGCCGTTTCCCAGGCTGTGATCAGGTTCGGCTCGGACATTTTTGAGGGGGCAACCGTCCGAACATAACCGAGGCTGTACCAAAGCAGCGACTGATGCAGGGCTTCGCCTTTGGTGTCGTCCTTACCGGGCTTTTGGGTCAGGCCAAGCCGATATCGCAGGCGGTCGAATTCGTATTCCTGATAAATTGGCCGACTGGCTGGCCGACGGGCCATCTGTTCCTGGAACCCAATCAGGCCCTCAAGCCTCTGCCTCCAGCCTGATTTTGCCTCAGTTGAAACAGCCAGTGGAGTCATTCCATTCAGTCCATGTCGTGGCTGATGGATCCACAGGCTCTCAAAATAATCGGCCACAGACTGCTTGCTGAGTTGATCTCGGCGAAGTGGCGACAAATCGGCTGGGAGCTTGAAACGTGCGACAGAGGCATCGAGCATGGAGAGATTGAGGATCCCATGATCGACCGCAATTTTGTCGCCCGTCAGCCATTGAAGGAGCTGGGTCAGGTCTCGGAAAAACAGCCCTGATTCGGCTGAGGCTGGTGCCGAGATTTTCAGTTTTCCACCGGCTGCAATCACCGAAGCTGCGATGGGCACCGCAGTCGGGCCTTCCTGAAGGGGCTTTTCAAGCAAATCAGCCGCATAAGGCATGTCGCCGGCGGGGGCGGTCAGGTTGCGATATTCACTGATAGGGCCAAGCGTTTTCAGGAAATCGTGATAATCTGAGCCAAATTGCTGGTCGTCAAGAGTGATGGAAAGGCTGACGCAATCTGCCAGTTCCTCGGCACCGGCTCCATGACGCAGAAGCTCGGCCAGTGTCCATGCATCTGCGGCTTGATCAGGCTGAGAATCGGCCGCCAGATGGACGAATGTGTCAAGAGCATCAATCGAAGCCCGGTTCGAACCGGCCCAGGCCAGACAGACAGCCAGATTCCATGCGGCTGAGGCGTCCGTTTTGTCGTCGTCCAGGATCGACCTGAACATCAGGGCTGCTGCGGTCGGATCCGCCTGAAATTCCGGGCCAAACGCCATGGCCGATTTCTGGAAAACGGTGTTCCAGCGTTCGCGTCTCTGCTCGCCCTCAGGTGGAAGAAAGCGTAGAGGCTTTCTCGCCACATCCGGCAAGTCAAATGCACTTGCCAGATGATCCAGAGCTTGCTGGGCAGGCATATTCTCAGGGGATTGGCGAATCACTGATTGCCAATTGGCCCAAGCCGCGATGGGCCTTTGTGATTGAAAAAAGGCCCATCCACGACGAATCTGCTCGCCCAGGGCGATGGCGATATCCGAATCTGATTCCGTTTCGGCCATTATCGCCCCGGCACGAAGAGCTTAGGACCTGATTCCCCACCCGCCTGTGGTGGATTTGAGCCACCCGGTTGGCCAGGGGTCCAGATCTTGCCTCCTCCAGATGGAGCGGCTGCGGATTGGCCAGGTGTCCAGATTCCGCCCTTTGATGCCGATACGCCCAGCTCGCCTGAGGCGGTCTTGATCTTTGGTCCATACTGCTGAAGCAGCATCTCAAGGATACGCGTGTCAAGCTGCGATTGATCTGGCTGCTGTGGATTTCGAACCACACGGATCAGACCAAGGTCAATCAGGCCCATGATCATGGTCTGAGTGATTTGATCGGCGTTTTGCGAAGGCCGTTTCCGATCAAGAATGATGGCCAGATAGGGCACCCACTGAGTCGGTTCTGACAACATGGCTCTGGCTCGAAGTTCGGCCAGGCTCCATGTGATGTCCTTCAGGTCAATATTTGGCTCGGTGTCGTATTTCCGGCCTTCAGCCAGCAAATCGAGCGCCTTCGCGAGATCCTGCTGAGAGGTCGCTACTGAGGCCAGTTCGCGATAGACACGCACCCGGCTCTTGGCGTCCTTGTCGTCGCCGACAGGTCTGGAAAGCCATTCAATGCCAGCCTTTTCGACCACATTCAGAGCGAAGAAGTTTAAGCCTTTTTCGAACAGCATGACCAACTGTTCGTCAGAAAGTGCTTTGGGATCAACCATGCCCAGTCGCGAGATATGCAACTTCGCAAGTGTTTCCGGATCCGGTACTGGCTCCTCTGTCACGTTCAATTTCTGGCGCGTATTTTCGATCACTTCCAGATCGGCTTTGCTTCCATGCTCGATCCGGAATCGCAAAAGGGCGGCTCGCAAAGCGATCGTAGACTTGCCTGTAGAGGCCGCTTGCCGAGGCGTTTTCCGGCCCAGGAATCCTTGAGGAAAGTCCAGCCAGAGCGTCTCGAGATCTTTCTTGAACTTCTCATGAAAGAAGTTGTCGGACTGCTCTTTGGTGATCCCCTCAGGCAGAACCCAGCTTTTCTGGCGGATTGGATCCGGCTTGGGCTCTTTGCCAAGGTGCTTCGTGCGTGGGTGGGCAGGAACGATGGCCGCACCGGCTGCATCACGAAACAGTTCGGTGGTTTTGTCGAGGTCGCCATCGTCAAGCGCGTTCAGAGAAACGTTCTTCTCATCCACCACAACGTTTGCAATCACGCAGGGGACATTCTCAGTCCGCAGATCTTCAGCCTTTTCGATGCGTGGTTTGTCCACTGCCACAAAATGCTGGCCGACCACTTCTACTGGTTTGCCCTGATTGTCAACCGGCTTGAAACTGAGGAAAAGATTCGATTTGTTAAGGTTTTCGATCAGCATGTCATGCGATCGGATCGGCCAGGTGAGTTGAATCCTGTCGACCAGTTCTTCGTCGTAAGGCACCTGAAATTCGAGGTCCTGACAAAGCGCTTCGAGGTCCACAGATTCGGTGGTTTCACCAGCAATCCGGATGTAATTTCGCAGGCTGTGGACAGCACCGGCGTTATCGCCAATCCATGCCAGCAGGAGGCCCTGATTATAAAACGACTTGCCTGAAGGATCTTTGGCAGCGATATCGGCAAAAGCGTCAGCGGAATCGAGCCAGCAGCCTGCCATGGCCAGTTCGTAAGCCTCAGCAAAAGCGTCGCGAATTCCGGGAGCAATCTCTTCACTGGCCAGAGTCAGTGGATATGGATTTCGCAGCCATGGCGATGTGTTTGGATTCTGCTGAATGGTAAGAAGTCGTTGAATGCTGTTCGACTTGCCCTGAGCCCAGACCACTCCCAGAATGGCGTGGGCCTGGGCGGCCATGGTCTTGCCAATCTGCTCAAATGCCGTCGCCACTTCAGAGGGCAAGTTGGACATATACGATTTCTGCTCGTCCGAAAGCTGAGTCATGAACCGTTGAAGTTCGAGCGATGCGGCTTCAGGCCCTTCAGATTCAAGAGCATTCAAGAGCAGGAAGTGACGCATGCCTGAATGCTTCGGATGCTTGGCCAGATAGGCTTCAAGAATCTGCGAAGCCTGCGAGCCTTCACCTGTGAGCGTGCTGATCATCGCCTTGCGAAGAATCAATACAGGAGTGTCAGGATACTTCCTGAGCCCCTCCTCAATCGTCGCCATGGCAGCCTTGAGCTGCTTGGACTCAATCTGACGGTCAATCCGCTCAGTGTAGATTTCCGCCTTCTGGCAGCAGAACTTGTACTTTTCGCCGCTGCCGCAATCACACTTCGTATAGGATTCCATATCGATTGGCTCTCTAGATCC
>CAMCFM010000099.1 GCA_945874095.1 Candidatus Kuenenia stuttgartensis | reverse complement strand
GTTCGCTTTGCGGGTTCCGAACTTCTGGAATCAAGCCACGAAACGGCGAACGAAAACGACAATTTTGAGGTGACGGACGTGAGCCAGCAGGGTCGAACACCAGTCAAAATCGCGGTTCATGGTGCCGCTGGCCGAATGGGCATTCGGATCATGCAACTCTTGCGTGAAGATGCTCGTACAGAGCTTGTTGCAGCACTTGACCGATCTGGCCACCCCTCCATGGGGCATGACGTTGCGGAATTGATCGGACAGCCATCCACAGGCGTAGTTCTCTCCGATTCAGCTGACTGCTTGTCAGGCGTACAGGCCTTGATCGACTTTTCTGCACCAGGGGCGTCGCTGGCCATCGCTGAAATTTGTGCCAAACGAGGGATTCCGCTGGTCATAGGTACGACAGGTCTGGAGCCTGACCAAAAAGACGCTTTGCAGGAACTTTCTGACTCCATCCCCCTGCTTGTTTCGCCAAACGTGAGCCGGGCTGTCAATGTCCTGATGGCGCTGGTTCGACAGGCGACCCGACTTCTGCCAGATGCCGATGTCGAAATTATGGAACGTCACCATAAATTCAAAAAAGATGCCCCCAGTGGGACCGCCCTTCGGCTGGCTGAAATTGTGGCCGGTCAGATTGGAGTCGGCCCTGAAGCGTTTGCCCATGGGCGGGAAGGGATTACAGGCGATCGGCCCAAGGGTCAGATTGGCTTGCATGCTCTGCGAACAGGCGATAATCCCGGCGAACATACCGTGGTGTTTGGCCTGATGGGCGAATGCGTGGAGCTTTCTCACAGAGCCTTGAATCGCGATGGTTTCGCTCGCGGCTCGATTGATTGTGCTGTGTGGCTGGCTGGCAGACCACCCGGCTGGTATACCATGAACGATGTTCTTGGACTTTGATCTTAAGTCCGTGTCAGGCCCTCGATTTCAAACGGAAGGAAATGTGTGGCGATGGAAGATATTCCTCCAAACAGTTTTCCTCCTGAAAATACAGGGCCTGTCGTAGGATCATCCGGATACCTTCGGCTATTTCTGGACGACGATCCTGCTCGGGCTGAAGCGTTTTTTGATAAATTTCCAGACGCGCACTGGGTTCAGACCTCTCTCGATTGCATTTCATCACTGGCCGAAAAAAGCTGGGATGAAATCCATCTGGATCACGACCTTGAGGGTGAGTGGTTTGTCGATTCCGAACGGGCCGACTGCGGTATGGAAGTGGTCAGGTGGCTCACGGCCGAGCCTCGGACACACCTCATGGCCGCGAAATTCGTCGTCCATTCGCACAACCAGAATGCCGCCATGGTGATGGTCACACAACTGGGCCTGGCTGGATATTATGTCTTGGAACAGCCATTCGGAACTGCGCCAAAGGATCAGGCTGGCCCGGCAATGGATTTAATGCAGCCATTGGGCAATCAGACAAAACCCGGTCGAGGCCAGTCAAAAGAACCTCTGAAGGATGAACCGGAAAAAGGTCCTGGACTTATCAAACGAATTTTGAGGTGGTTTGTACCTCCACCAAGTGTGGATAAGCCTTGGCAAAACGCCCCGGGATTATCTGAAATGGGTGCCGAACGATCTGGCAAACGGTCGGGCAGGGGAGCATTCGATCAAGGTGTAGAGATCTTTGATCCGAATGGTTTGGACGGTGCTTTAGGTGTCGACGAAGATACCCCAGGCCCTTATGTCATGCCGATTCGCGAAGACGACACAGAGCCGTTTCGCTCTGGAGGTCGCAGTCGGGCCCGCCGCAATTCCGACGATGAAACGATCAATCCATAACCGATTTAATTAAAATTGATGACTCATACCGGATCCCGGGGTGATGGTATTGTGAAGGACATGACAAGAACTTATATGTGAAAAGGTTTGGAGGGTAGTACCCTCATTCCTAAAAACTTCGCAACTACTTACAATCAAACAGGTTAAATCATTATTACGAAACGGATTTGTCTCGATACTCGATAGCTGATGATTCGCCCCGGAAGCTTTGCCAGGATTGGGTTGGATTTATACAGCCGGGCTAGCAAACCACACCATTTTTGACATCCCCTACAAATTCCTGATTCTGATCTTTACGGATCAGTCGATTTGCGATATTCCAAGAGACCTACGGATGAACCAATCTGCGCATTGCACACATTCCGATGCGTAATGCAACACCAGGGCAAGGAGCGCCCACGGCGATGAATCAGCCTATTTCCAAAGAATCCAGCCCTGACAAGCTGATCCAGTTCGCCGCCTTTCTACGCCGCCGCGCCATGCGGTGGCGGTTATTGCGCCAGGGAATCGAGGCGATCGAAAGTCGCGATCCACTGGTCTATCAATTCACAGCGGTACTTTTTGCGATTCTGGCAATCGCCTTCTCGATTGCTCCCATCATGAATTCGTCAATGGGCAGAATGAATAAGGATTACGACCTCTGGCAAAGCACAGGGGCCATAGTCGCAAGCGGTGGAACGATTTATCCGACCGATCCCCACCGCCTGTTCCCTTTCATGTACCCTCCGGCAGCCGCAGTGATGATGGCTCCGATATCGGGCTTGCCCAAGCCAATTTTTGTGGCAGCCATGGTGATCCTCCAGACAGTCGCCTGGGCATTTTGTATCTATGCCTCCGTCAAACTGGCAACTGGCAAATTTCGTGGGGCGCATCCACTTCTGTATATGATGCCTTCGTTGTTCGTCATTCCGTTCGTCAGCGACATGTATCTGCTTGGTCAGCCAGCAGTTCTGCTTCTAGCCTTGAGCCTGGGTGCTTTTCTGGCACTTCGCAGGCGCAGGCCATCACTGGCTGGTTTCCTGGTTGCGACAGCGACTGCCATGAAGGCTTATCCGATCATTTTGATTGGCTATTTTATCTACCGAAAAGAATCCAGAGCCACCATTGCAACCATCGCCAGTGTGGCGTTTTACTTGATGATCTTTCCGCTCTCCTATCGAACCGGCGAGCAATCACAGCAGGATTTGAAGCTGTGGGCTCGTGGAATGCTCTTCAAATATGACGATCGGTCCATCGGTCAGCGCCCGGATCGTGCCTTCAGCTTCAAGAACCAGTCGCTTCAGGCCACAGTCCACAGGCTCTCTAGACCCGTATTGGCAGACGGTGAGCGGGATCGTATCTGGACCGTTAATCTGACAAATCTGGACTTCAAAAAGTCGAATTACCTGATGCTGGCAAGCGTTCTGGGGTTAGGCCTGTTCACGATGTGGTCGTGGTGGGGCAAAGGCCAGCCGGGTCACAGACTTCTGGATGCAGCCAATTGCGAGCAGTCGATGAGCCTATTACTCACGGTGATGCTTGCTCCATTATCGTTCAATTACTCGTATGTCTGGCTGATCTTTCCGTTTACGTTTCTGATGTCGGTTCTGGTCGACCCGGAACGGACTAAAACCCAGAGGAGTTCAGCGGCAAGAACCATCGCTCTATCGGTGGGGTTATTGTCGCTGGCAATCATCGCTCCACGCATGTTTGCCGCTTATGGGAACATCTTCTTTGCAGGATTGGTGGTTTTCGTGGGCCTTGGCCTGTGGGAACGACGAGGCACTTTTGTAGCACAGAAGTCGCTCATACACGAAGAATTCAAGCCTCACGTGATGAAATCGCGCCAGAAGAATCGACGGAATCAAGCAAGGGCCCACTGAGATTACCGTCATTGATCCGTGAAACACTCGTACCCTTCAGCCTTTCCGCTGAAGGGTTTTTTATTGCGGATCATCCATTTTTAAAAAAACCGAATCCGTTGCGAAACTTTTTCACTGGGTTGGTGTTTGGTAAGTTATCGAATCGATCGCGTTCAGGCGATCATTTTGCCCATGATCCACCAGATGAGCTTGAGGTATCACTGCCATGCCACTTTTTGGGTTTCGACCAAGTCCCGATCATCCGTGGATCACGGCTCTTCTGTTCATTCTCTTATCAGCAGTATCTACGCCCGCTGCTGATCAGGCGAAGGCGAAAAAAGCCGACAAAAAGCCTGGTAATGCGACCGTGGACAAAACCACGGCCAAAGAGAAAAAACAGCTGGTCAAAGTGCTCGAAAAACAGGGTAAGACCGAGGAAGTCATTCGCGAAGCCTTGAATACGATCACTCCAGCCGATCGTCGGCAGGCTCTTCAAACGGTCCAGGCCATTCAGTCGTTTGTGAAAGCAGTTGAGGCCGCCGAAAAAGCATCTGATTCCGGGACAGAGTCGATCGAAAAACTATTGGCTGACAGGCCAAAAAAGGCGGTTGAAAAACCAACGCTTTTGCCTGCTGATATCGACAAGTTGATGGAAGTCTCGCTGGCTAAATCTGGCATTCAAGCGGCTTCAATTGCAGCCGATGGAACCTTCCTGCGCCGGGTATCACTCGATATGGTCGGGCTGATTCCGACCCCGGAACAAGTGGCTCAGTTTGAGCAATCCAAAGATCCTGAAAAACGCCTGAAAGCCATAAACAAGTTGGTCGACTCGCCTGCTTTCGCTGCCAACTGGGCGAAATACTGGAGAGACGTGATCCGGTTCCGCGCTACTGAAACCCAGGCGAAGCGGTTCCAGCCTCTCGTTTTGGAAAACTACCTTCGCGAGAAATTTGCTAAAAACACGCCTTGGGACGAAATTGCCCGCGAGATGATCACCGCAACTGGCTCAAACGAAGAGAATCCGGCCGTCCTTTTGACCATGGCTCAGGAATCAAAGGCCGAAGAAACGGCTGGCGAAGTCTCGCGTGTTTTCATGGGTGTTCAAATCCAGTGTGCCCAATGCCACGACCACCCCACAGATAGCTGGAAACGTCAACAATTCCAAGAGTTTGCAGCCTACTTCTCAGGCGTTCGATCCGTGAACTTTTCAGGCAACCAGATTGCGGCTGGTCAGCGTGTATTCGGTGTCAGGGCTGCTGGGCAAGCGGCCCACAAAGTGGCCAATCCTAAAGATCCAAGCGACATGCAGCAATTCTCGCCAAAGTTTTTCCTCGGCGATAAATCGATTGATCTACCTGTCAATGCTCCAGTGGATGCTCGCCGCGTTGTGGCCGCCAGCTACATCGCTTCACAGGATAACCCCTGGTTTGCAAAGGCTTTCGTGAACCGGGTCTGGTACGCCTTGATGGGCGACACCTTCTATATGCCAGTGGACGATCTCGGGCCTGACCGAAAGGGCAAGAATCTCGAGGTTCTGGATGCGATCGCAACAGCCTGGTCCAAATCCGGATACGACATCAAATGGCTTTATCAGACCATCGCAGCCACCCAGACATACCAGCGTGAGAGCCGTGCGGGCGACCCAACTGCCTCCGATGAATCAGCCGCTGGAGCCAACTGCCCAACCCGTTTGCGTGCAGACCAGATCCTGCAGAACCTCAGGCAAGTGACTGGCAAGCCGATTCTCGGGGTGAAGCCTCCAGAAAACGCTCGTCGTGCCCGTGCCGACATGGCTAAATCCAAGGCCGCCGGAGTGCCCGCTCCACTACAGGGGCCCGCTGGCCGAGCCATTTTGAAGGCCTATCAAACATTCGCATTTGATCCATCCACACCTGACGAAGATGTGGTGGGAACCATCCCTCAAGCACTCTTCCTGATGAACGCTCCGGATTTGAACAAAGCCGTCGAGGCCACTGATGGCTCGATTCTGAAGAAGATTCTGGATGAATCCTCAAACAACGATTCAGCCGCTTTGAAAGCGCTTTATGAGCGAACTCTGGCCCGTTTGCCGAACTCTGATGAACAGAAAGTGGCTACGGATTATATCAAAGAGGTCGGAAATCGAAATCAGGCGTTTGAGGATCTGTTCTGGAGCCTCTTGAACAGCGCAGAATTTCTCAGCCGTCGCTAATTCCTGCAAAGACCTGACTGAAACCAAGCCCATTTAATCCATAAACACCCACCAGATTCAGGATTTTGAAACGATGAACCGGACCAAAACCGTTGTAAATGTGCAGACGAGTGGCCACGGCGTTGTGAGCCGTCGTGGTTTTGTGGGATCCATGGCCGCCAGTTTTGGCCTCTCTGGACTGGGCTGGACGGACTTGATGGCGGCATCGGCCGACGACCTTCGCAATCGTAAGATGTCGGTGATTGTTCTGTGGATGCAAGGTGGCCCAAGCCAGTTTGAAACATTCGACCCCAAGCCAGGCCATCAAAACGGGATGGAAACAAAGGCGATCGACACGGCCGTCCCTGGAATCCAAATCGCTGAAGGTTGGGGGAAAACAGCTGCGATGATGAAAGACATCGCCGTCATCCGCAGCATGACCAGTAAGGAAGGCAATCACCAGAGAGCCACATATGCCCTTCACACAGGCTATGTGCCGACTGGGACGGTGAAGCACCCGAGCTTTGGCTCTCTGTGTGCCGCTGAACTGGGCGAAAAAGATTTTGACCTGCCTCAGATCGTGGCCGTAGGGGCCCAGCAAGTGGCTGGTGCCGGGGCTGGTTTTCTGGGCGTGGCTTACGAGCCATTTTCCGTTGAGAATCCCTTGGAAATGCCATCCAACGTAGTCACTCCCGTGGACTCAGGCCGATTCAATCGCCGATTGGATGTTCTTGGTCGTCTGGAAAACGCCGGGTTCGCCAAAACCGCCGGTGCCGATCGCGTTCGCGAGCATCAAGCCCTTTACAAGCAAACCGCCGGGATGGTGCTCTCGCCAAGGGTCAGAGCTTTTAACCTCGACGATGAGCCCTCCGAACTGCGCGACGCTTATGGTCGTAATCCGTTTGGTCAGGGCTGTCTGCTGGCCCGCCGTCTCGTGGAACAAGGCGTGACCTTTATCGAAGTCCGTTCCAACGGCTGGGACATGCACCGGGGCCTGAAAGAGACCATGTCGAAAAACGCCTCTCAGGTGGACCCGGGCTTTGCCACCCTGATTCAGGACTTGAAGCAGCGAGGGATGCTTGAGACAACCCTTGTTGTCTGGATGGGCGAATTCGGGCGAACTCCAAAAATCAATCCCAACGGTGGCCGCGACCACTATCCACGAGCTTTCAACGTGGCCGCCGCCGGTGGTGGAGTCAAGGGCGGTCAGGTGATCGGAAAAACCTCCGACGATGGATCGGAAGTCAAAGATTCCCCCGTCTCCATTCAAGACCTGTTGCGAACCTTCTGCAGCACACTCAAAATCGATCCCTCTAAAGAGAACGTAAGCCCTCAGGGCCGCCCCCTCAAAATTGTCGACGGTGGGAAACTCGTCACCTCGCTTCTGGCATAAACAAACCCCCTGATGGCTAAGGATCAGGCCGGAAATAACTTCCGGTTTTCAAGCGAACCGTGGCCAAGCACACCGCGGCTGCCGTCTAGACGGTGTCTTGGCGATAGCCCCGGTTGGTTTTCTAAATCGCCGAAACCGTGGCTATCGCTGTCTTGGCGCTAGCCCCGGTTGGTCGGCTGGTCTTATAAACCGAAAGTTATTCTCGACCTGATCCTAACAAGCTGTTTTTAGATCCATCGAATAAATCTCGCACTTTTGATAAAATGCTTGTTGATACCACCCACTGGTGCCCATAACTCCTAAAATCTACCTCATTGTCGAGCCAGGCACCGATATTCTGACAGAAAATCGACCTCAGACTGAATTTTCAATGACTAAATCGGCCCCGACAATGCAACCTGTCATCATCATCATTCCCAATCTGGAAAAACGCCCAAGCCGTGTCTATAGCATCGCAATCGGCCTCTTAAAATTCAGCGTGGGACTGATCATATTTCTAAGCATATCATTTATTGCAGCACGACTCTGGCTGATGCGCTCAAACGGAGGCCCCGGCAAGCCGCCAGCTGGATATTCCAGCATGACAGAATTGTACGGAGCCATTATTCTAGGCGCAATACCTTTAATCGACCGTCAACCACCGATCCCGCCTGATATTGAATACAAATCCGGCGTGACCTATGCACGAGTCGGCGATATTGAACTGAAACTGGATATTTATCGCCCTCTGAAAGCTCCCAAAGATCAGCGAAGGCCATTATTCGTACTCATTCACGGAGGCGGCTGGAAGTCGGGCCAGAGAGAGGATTATCGCCCCCACGCCCTGCGCGTTGCAAAGGCAGGCTATGTGGTCGCCAGTCTAAGCTATCGGCTCTCAGATGTCGCCAAGTTTCCAGCAGCTGTGCGAGACGTCAATGCCGCATTGCAATTCCTGGCAGACCACTCCGACGAATACGGCCTTGATCCTCTGAAAATGGTTGTGATGGGAGGCTCTGCAGGCGGACATTTATCGATGCTTGCAGGTTATTCCAATGACCCACAATTTCGGCCTGAATCAGACCCAACTTTTAAACCGGTTCGCGCCGCCGATCAGAAGCCCGTTCCATTAAAGATTGCATCGATCTTCAACTTTTATGGGCCGTGCGATTTAACAACCGATTTCGCGAAAAATGTCGATGTCGTGCGTGGATTTATGGGAACGACTTATGATAAAGATCCTGAGTTGTATCGTAAAGCATCGCCTCTTTTTGACATTAAATCGAGTGCTCCGCCTACTTTGATCGTACACGGAACCATCGACGACATTGTGCCTGTGGAACAGTCGGACGACCTGGCAAACGCTTTAAAGAAGGCGAATGTCCCTGTACGTTATGAACGCATGAGAGGCTGGCCCCATACGATGGATCTGGCTGGCCCTATGTTTGAATATATCTGCGGCGTGATTCTGGAAGAACTAAAAGCGCATGCAGGACGGCCTGATTGAAAATCTGATCAGTCCGTTTTAGAATCTGACACTTGACTATTTCTCTGATTCATCTATAAAAGGTGTAATCGCATTCAACGGTACCCATACACAACCATAGCTTTAGGTCATTCGATCATGAAACGTCGCGACAGCATGAAACTCGTCTGGGCAGGGTTTGTCACATCCTTATGTTTGATACCATCGCAAATATTTGCCCAACAGGTTCAGAAAGAGCCAAAAAAGGCCAATAGCGATGCTCCATTTGCTGAAGGCTGGCCGGATTCGACCAATCCAGGCACGATTGAAGTCAAAAAATATCCAGCATACCGGTCCGCCATCGCACGGGCCAAGAATGCGTCCATGGGTGCGGATGGGGTCCTGTTTTTCTCATTGTTCCGTCACATCACACAATCGAATGTGGAAATGACATCGCCCGTCGTAAACACCTACGAGCCAAAGATGATTGAAAGCCCCGATGAGAAGGGCGAAGTTACGATGGAGTTTCTTTATTCATCGCGAGAACTCGGCAAGCCCGGCAAGGGCGTGGGTGCTGTGGAAGTGGTCGATCATCCAGCCTCCACCTATCTATGCATGGGCGTGCAGGGCAAGATGGATGAGAATCTAATGCGTGAAGGCGTGGTGAAGTTGCAATCGTGGATTAAAGAGCATTCGTCGGAATGGGTAGAAGACGGCAAACCACGCCGACTCGGCTATCACGGCCCCATGACACCCGTGAGCCAACGATTATGGGAAGTCCAGATCCCTGTCAAGTCTCTCAAAAAGTAATAGCTCAGTCTTAAAGCAGGGTGGTTTGTATTCCTTCTTCAAACCACCTTTCAATTTTTCTTAATAAATCCGTTTTAGTTGTAACCGGTTTTTGGTCTGAATCCTGCCCGCCAGCCTGTTCCAAAGAAATGCAATAATAATGGTAGTACCGCGATAATCATTGCTGATACACTAATCGTCATCAGCGCATACTCACGCAATCCAAGTTGTTCAAAAACGCCAGGCTTGGCTTCTGCCGTAACACTGCGTAATAAGTCTGATGGCAACTGTTTTTCGTTCCCATCGTGATATGTACCGTTCATACGTAAAGCCATCTGACGAAGCGCAGAACTATCCTGACGTGATGCTCGTCCATCAATAAATTTGCCTGCCTTTGTATCGCCCACACCCACAAGCAAAACATCTGAGATGGATGCTGGCATCCTTGGCATTCCTGAGGGAGGAATGGTGTCGCCATCGGTCACCACCAGTAGCAAAGTGCTTTTGGGCTGGAATGGGGCCGCAATTTTAGCAGCTTCTTTTAATCCGGCAAATAAGTCGGTCTTGCCAGGAGTGAATGCAAAGTTTAATGGCAGGTCATTTAAAATATTACGCACGACTTCCAGGTCTTTTGTTTCTACCACTACAGGTTTTGCGCCGTTGTAACATGCAATCACGCTGGTCAGATATTGTTCCATCGGAACTCTCTGAAAAAACGATTCCATGAGTTCGCGCGACCTTGTCCGCCGGCTCACCTTTCGCTCCGGACCAGCATCTTCCAAGGTCATGCTGGGTGATACGTCGAGCACCATCACAATATGCCGTTTTTTATTCTCAGGAACTGTGGCTGACTGATGCACCTTGGACGGCAATTGCATTAACAATATCAACGCTCCAGCCAGCATACCAAACGCCAATGGACGCACAATTGGCACCAGATTCACCCAAAATCGGGGCTTTTCACCTGGCCCAAATGCAAGCCTGCCAAGTTTCCTGACACGACGCGCGTGCAGCGATTCTGCCAGTAACATCCAGAAAAACACGGAAACAGCGACTATTGCAGCAATCACCATGGCGAATACCTCAGGCCCATTGAAGCCACGGCGGCCATCCCCAAAACGGTTAATCCTGCCACGCACCAAGGCTCGAAACCGTCCAGCATCTGAGCGGATGTCTGCACAAGTCTGGCTCGATTCATCGAATCAATTCGGGCAAACATCGCCTTGAGCGATTCCGGATCGCCCGGTTGAAATGCTTCCCCACCGGAATAATGAGTGATATTGATCACCTCTTCCGGCACATCATCACCTGCAATATGAATCGAATAAACTGCGATATTGTCGCGCTTCAGGATGCGTGCAATTTCTTCGTCGCGACCATTCCCAAGGTCGGAACTGGCCCCATCCGAAATCAAAATAATCAGCCGATCACCTTCCTCACGCGTTAAAAGCAAGTCGCGACAGGCCATCAGCGCTTTCCCAATCTCCGTACCACCCATCCACGGAGGGGCCTTGTCAGGGCTCATAAACGGCGCAGCATATCGAATTGCATTAATGTCATTGGTCAAGGGAACCCAGTGCAGCACATTATTTCCGAAAAAAGTCAGGCCCACAGCATCGCCCTG
>CAMCFM010000098.1 GCA_945874095.1 Candidatus Kuenenia stuttgartensis | reverse complement strand
TTTTGTTTTCAGGGCCAATGGCCCGTTCCATACCAGCGATGGTCGAAGGCCATCGATTAGGTACCGGATAAAAAAATGCTCCTTATACTCACAAACATGAGCTGAAAGCTCGCCCCATTCGCATATTGTTACCTGAGCCGTGAGGTTAGAGTTATCCGACTTTCAGCCCTCTCAGCATTTCCCCGTTTGGCTATGTGACGAGGGCCGCTGGCCCTCGCTGGTATGAAACAGGCCTTTGGCCCTGAAGCAAAACCATCAAAATATCATGTTTCAACTGGACCTTCCGCTGGAATCAAAATTCAATCTTCAGGCCTCGGAGCTTGATGTCCTAAGGACATGCCCCTCAACCTATCCCTAAAAGCGGCGAGCACATTCATGCCCACCGCTTTAATTTTAGCGATCAGAAATCGACCTGAATCAACCACGCACCAGTTGCTTGCGGCGGGCGCGGTAGGCGAGAACCAACGTGGCAATGCCGGCCATGGCCCAGGTGGAAGGCTCTGGAACCGGAACTGTGTTTCCGAATGAGATCTGAAGAGTCGGGAAACTGTTGAGGCTGACGCTGTATGTGTTGTTGTTGCGAAAAGTGTTCAATGCGGTGAAACCATTCGTCAGAGTGTAATAGTCGTTGGTTGTGTTCGCAAGGTATCCGGTCGTTCTCCCGACACCAATACCAACCGACGGACTGTGCATAATCAACGCATACGATGTGGAAGCACCCATGGCGTAATTGGTGATGTTCGGAATGTCCGCAGATGTCAGATTCAGCGTAAAGCTGGTCGCGGCGGTTGTCGGCATGGTAAAGCTCACGGTGTCCAGGGCATATTCTGTCGATCCCGCCGCAGCGGAGTATGCCGTCGTATTGGTCGTGTTACGCAGCGACAGTTTGAACGTCCCGGAACCGGTTGTCACAGTACTCGTGTTCAACCCGAGGGTCACCCAGTCCATCTGAAGAGCGGGTGTCGTGCCCGTGGTAAAGGCCACGCCAAAGTTGTTCGTGTAAGCGGTACCCGCTGGAAAGTTCGCGTTGGAGTTGGCTGCGGCGGTCGGTGCGAACCAAGCCACATCCGCACCAACGGCCGTGTTTATGGAAGCTGTCAGTAAACTTATCAGCAATAATAAGCCACTTGATTTTGGGAAAAACATTGTCTAGAAATCTCCTGTGATAGGTTGCAAGCATTCGAATTGAAATAGAACTCAAACCTCCTTGTACGATTATCAGGATCTAAAGTCAAGCAATTCCAAAAGGATTATCTCCACTTTATTTAGATTTGAGGAAACCGCCCATAATTTTCATGCAATCATCCATGACAATATCCGTTTTATTCTACCTGGTGAATGACATGACGTAATGCTGTTGAAAGTTTGCCGTCTTGCAGAAATAATAATTGATACGCGTCTCCGCCGTTCAAAAAATAAAGCCTCAAAAAATCAAAACCGGGTCCTAAATAGAACCCGGTTCGTATTTGATACAATCAATAAGCGGCCTTGTATTTATCGATATTCGTTTTATCGACCACCGGCAACTCGGTGTAAATCTCTTTTCCAAGCTTCTTCCCATCAAAGAATTCTTTGGCGGCTTCCACTGATTTGCGGCCCTGCAAAGCGGCGTCCTGCAAAATGGTGGCTGTCATGGCACCCGATTTAATGGCTTCAAAACCATCGCGATTGCCATTGAAACCAATCACAATCAAATCCTTCCAGCCCTCGGCTTTCGCCACCTCAGCCGCAGGCACGGCCATTTCATCCGCCTGCGAAACAATGGCCTGAATCTGGCCTGGCTTGAATCGTTGGGCCAGGTCGGTCATCATGCTCTTGGCCTTGTCTTCCTGAAAGTCTGCAAAACGGCTGTCAGCAATGACAATTTCCTTATGAGCATTTAAAATCTTGTCCAGGCCTTCCTTACGCGACCTCTGAGGACTTGATCCTTGCGTGCCCTGTAAATAAATGATCTTTCCGCCCTTTGTGCCAAGTGCTTTGACAAGCGCCTCGCCCTGAGACACTCCACCTGCCACATCGTCGGCCCCAACGTAAGTCACAACCTCTCCACCATTCACGCGCCGATTGAGCGTAATCACCGGAATCTTCGCCTTGTTGGCGGCTTCCACAGCAGGCACAAGGGCCTCGGAATCGCGGGGGCAAAGAATGATCAGATCCACGCCTTTTTCAATCAAGCCTTCCACCTGTGCAATTTGCTTCAGGTCGTCGTCCTGGCCGTCGCGCACGTCCATGGAATATCCAAGCGATTTCGCCTGCTCTTCCAGGCCCTGTTTCTGAGCCACAAAGAACGGGTGATTAAACATCGGCAAAACCGCGCCGATACGCTTGCCACTGGCCTTGGTTGCATTTGCCGATGGAGCAGGCGATGGGGCAGCCGTTTCAGGGCCACTTCCACCACAGCCTGTCATTAAGGATCCCATCAATGCAAATGCTGCAAAGCGCTGAATACTTCCAAATGAAATTGTCATGATCTCTTGAATTCCCCTGAATCTGGTTGAATGGATACTCTGTTTGAACTGTGTGATTGAATTTCCGATCAGCCGTCCTGTCGCTTGATCGTCAGCTTGATCGGGCCTGACAGCTTGCTTGCCTGTGCTGAAAGCTTGGCCGCCGCTTCAGCCTCAAGGGCGAGCTCCTCCAGTTGAGGACCACGCCTTTCGTCGTTGCGAGGGAGCTTCATCGCCCGATTTCGCCACTCATTTGAAGCCGCCTGACGATGCTTCATCACAGCTTCGGAAAGAGCCTGGCCAGCAGCACGATCCGTTGGATCAACATTCACACCCTTGGCCAATTCGTCCGATGAAACCGTCTTGATCACGGGCGATTTTTCGCCATCTTGTATTTCCAGTCGATACGTCCCCGGCTTGGGCGATTGTATTTTCAGAATCAGCCGGTTGAATTGCGCATCAAGCCCTTCCAGAGCCAGTGATTCCGCATCCACATCGGCTCCAAACGACCACGCAGCCGGAACTTTCCAGAGAATCACAGCCTGATTCGAATCCACCGATTGCAACTCGGCCTGACCATGCTTTGCCACCAATGGGAGTTTCAATTTTCCATCATTAAGCATCAATTCATCGCGACTTGTATTCAGGCCCAGAGCCTTGGCCATGGTGATCGCCATCACGGCGTGTCCTGTGCTGTTCGGGTGAACGGCGTCGGGCATCAGCGTAAAGCTGACTCTTTGCTTGCGCCGATTGGCCATGTGACGATTGATCGGGCCGTGCAGGTCGATCACCGTCTGACCCTTGTCTTTCAGCGTTAAAAGCCAATCGGAATAACGGCCGAGAGTCTCGTCGTAGTTAATGGCTGGATATTTATATCCATAAAACTGGGCTTTTTTATCACCATTTCCGCGCTGATAGGCGTCGAACGGGGGAGGGGTGCTGATGACCAGTCGCATGGTACCGGCCTCTTTTTCGACCCTTTCGATGAGTCGATGGATACCGGCCTGATATTTTTCGAACCGTTCCTGATCAAACGGATGATAATTCCCGTCGTTCATACCAAAGCACGAGAAGACCAGAGTCGGCCGCCAGTCGGCCAGATCGCGGCTGAAGCGTTCATGGGCCCAGGGTCGGCGAGGGTCGTGGTCAGGTTCGGAGGTGCCTGAGATGGTCTCGCTTGAGATTCCGTGGTTATGCACTTCGAACGATTTCCCAGGAGATCGCAACCGCATCAGGGTTTCGAGATAGGCGACATATTGGCCACCCTGAGTGATGGAATCGCCAAGAAAGACGATCCGCTCACGGTCCTGAATTGGCATCACGGCCGACTCGCCCTGAGCCATCAGGCGGAACGGTTGGGCCATGCACGCAAACCCTGCGGCGGAGGAGGCTCGAAAGAAGCTACGGCGATTGATTGCGGCCATGTACAGGGCTCGACTTATTTTGGGATGGTGATTGAGGCAGGTTTGATGAGCATCTGTGATGTTTGCCAATATAACGTTCTGGGCGACTAAAGCAAATTACTATTCGTGGGAAACGATTCGATGGTGGATGGTTTCTGATGTATTTTTCCGTTTAGGATGAGGCAAAAAAAACGGTTTTTAACACCAGTTGTGACGTGAGCCAACCTGGCCGCAGAGCGTTAGCCTAAGATTTCTGCGATTTTGAAAACCAACCGGGGCTATTGCTAAGACCGGCTAGATAACCAACCGATTTATTAGGCTTGAGTGGGCACTAGCGAAATCTTCCATGGATTGAACCAAGTCTCACCCTTGTGATAAAGTAAGAATAGGAATGGCGATTGGTCGCGAATTTTGAGGAGTATTTGAATGAATCTTGAGTCGATCGTAAATGAGGTTGAAACCTGGACTGTCGAAGATCGGCTCCGACTCATTGAGCAAGTCTGGGGTTCGATCTCCTCGGAATCCCAACTGGTTGACTTGACCGATGAGCAATTCAAAGATCTGGAGAGTCGCCTTGAAGCGCATCGCGAGGCTCCGTTAACAGGATCGAAATGGGATGAAGTCGAAGCCCGACTCAGAAGTTCCTGAATCATGCTCCAGTTTCTGGGTTAAATCACAAATATATTTCAACAAATGAAGCATGGCATAAAGAAACATAATTCCGGTCCACTTTTTTTGACAAACTTCCTCCAAAAAAACGCCTGAATTCTTTGATGACACCGACGCACTTTTCTGCGAAAATACCGACATCGCATCCGCGGCTTCACGAACACCAGCACAAAAACCCGTCATCCCTAACTTGAATCTGTCAAACAGAATAAAGAGCCAATCCATGCCCTCTCCTGCCGACCATTCGAACCGCCGTAATTTTTTAAATACGATGGCCGCAACCAGTGCCGCCGTGGCCTTTCCCACCATTATCCCGGCACGGGCGCTGGGCAAAGAGGCCAACGTGGCTGCGGCCAGTGAACGCATCACTTTGGGCGTGATTGGTATCGGCCCACGCTGCACTTACGACCTCAAGGGGATCCTCCCACTGACCGACGTTCAGTGCGTGGCCGTTAGCGACGTTCAGAAGAGCCGCCGCGATGCCGGTAAAGCGATTGTTGACAAGCACTACGGCAACTCTGACACCAAACTTTATTCCGACTTTCAAGACCTTCTGGCCCGATCGGATATCGACACCGTAATCATCGCCACGGGCGACCGCTGGCATACAGAAGCGTCCGTTCTGGCCGCCCAGGCTGGCAAGGATGTCTATAGCGAAAAGCCTTGTGGGATCACGATTCACGACTGCCATAGACTGGCCGAGACCATCAAACAAACCGGCCGCGTTTTTCAGGCGGGCACGCAGCGTCGAAATGTAGCCAACTTTGAACAGGCCGTGAATCTGGCCCAATCAGGTAAACTCGGCAAGATTCATACGATGTTTGCATCCGTTTACATACCGGAGATCAAGACCGACTGGCTCGCCGGCGAGCAAACGCCTGCCAAAGAGATTGTCGACTGGAATCTGTGGCTTGGCCCCGCCGCCTGGAGGCCTTACAACTCGAAGTATGTCTCCGGCGGATGGCGTGGATATTGGGATTTTGACTCCGGCGCAAGGCTTCTGGACTGGGGCGCACACACGGTGGATATCTGCCAGTGGGCGAACAAGTCAGATGACACCATGCCCCTGACCTATACCCCTAATCCAACAAACGTTACGGCCATGTATGCCAATGGTGTGAAGCTGATCATTGACTTCCTGAAAACACCGTTCGGCAAGCGCGACGGTTGGATCACTGAACTTGGGACCTGTCCCGTGCGGTTCGTAGGCGACGAAGGCTGGGTGGAGACGGGCGACAACGGTGGGATTGAAATCAAGCCCGATGCCGTTAAAGCTGAATTTCTGAAAAACCCTGGAAAGACCGCCAACGGCCTCGACGTAGGCACCCACGCCCGCGACTTTTTTGATTGCGTGAAATCGCGTAAACTGCCAAGGGCCAACGCTGAAGTCATGCGTCACTCTCACATTGCATGTCATGCTGCGGCTCTGGCATGGGTGCTTCAGCGGCCATTGACCATCGACCCCAAGACCACCATGTTTGTGAACGACGACGAAGCCAACAGCCTTCGTCAGAGGCCTCAGAGGGCTTATCGGACGAAGTGAGTTTGGGCGCGAACAATTCAGTTACGTTTTATGAAAAGGGTGGAGAGTTTCGGCTCTTCACCCTTTTAAATATGAGATACGACTGCGATTTTTGGGAAATGCAAATGGCCATCATCCTGATCAAATCTGATATAATACTTGTTTCGCTTGCCTAATGCATGATATACTCGCTCCAAATCAAAGGGATAAAATGGCGGTGTAGATTGATTGGTACCGATCCACTTTTTCCGGGAGAGCGTTTCTCATGTCTACGGCCATATTCGATAGGGATGCAATGGCGCGATGGTACGCCACTCAGCATCTCAGAACCGACCCTGGGATTGTTTCCATTTACTACTTGCCAAACGGTGCGGACGCTCGTGAAATTCGGTTAATAGAAATCAATAAACTGATTCCCGAAACAAATGAGACTTGTCTCGAAGCGATCGACTTTGGTGTGGATACAGGTTCAGAAAACGAACACAAATTGTATGTTTTAGACGTGACTCCAGCCCAATGGGATCTGATCAATCAAACGACTCCATTATTGCATTTACCCCAAGGCTGGACGCTTAATAACAAGCAACCTCTCAAATAGAATCGAACCGATTTCATGAACGAGTTTCAGAACTTATGGTGGCAACAGGCGAAATCAGATTATGACATCTTCGAGCTCCTCAAGTCTCAAGATAAAGCTCAGTGCCATCAACTTCACTACCTTCAAATGGTGACAGAAAAACTTGCCAAAGGTTATTTCTGGAGATCGGGAACCCCTCCTCCGCAGCGACATGTAGCATTCATTAAGTTTTTGAGAGCACTTGGAGGTGTTCAGCAATCCCAAAGATCTCAAGCCATCAAAGCTCTTAACTTCACAAATTTTGAAGGGTTGCAAGATTGGATTCGCAGGATTGATCCACTGGCCTATAGCCTTGAGCACCTGGCGCCTGCCCTTTCAAATGATGGGCCAAATCCAGAATACCCATGGCCTCATCATTCACCTACGAATACTCCTGTTACCGAAAAATTTCAAGTCTGGCAGCAACTCATCGACACAGGTCAGGGTAGAAAGTTCCTGAAAACAATTAAGCTGGCAGTCGATAATTTCCCCGTTTATGCTTGAAATTCCCTCATAGGGACATGGAAAAACAACTTCCCGATAAGCATGAACTTCCTGGCATACCTTTACAAAGCTTTAAAATTCCCCCTGATCTTTCACAGAACTCGCAACTCTCATTTCACCCCATCGCTGGCAACGATCTCAGACCTCGACTTATCCCCACCTTCGGAACCATCCCCATCTGTGGCTCGCTTGGAGTTTGTAATACCGAGAAAGTGGTGATCACAAAAACCGTTCCCACTGCCACCAAAATGCCCGGCGTCAGTGTCGTTACAGACAGTGTCACCGCAATGATACCTGATGTGATGGTAATCAAATAAAATTTGTTGATAGGACGAATGTAGTGACCGTCCGACCAATCGTGTGCCAGGGATCCAAACAGGGGAATCCTCAGGAAATATCGGTTTATGGTCGCTGACCCCTTGGCCAGATGATAGCTCGTCAATAAAACAAACGGGACAGTTGGAATTCCTGGTACGATCAGCCCAACGATCGCGCCTGCAAACGATCCACCGGCCAGTGATAGGTGCCACGCTCGCCGAACCAGGCTGGTGGATGCCAGCGGATTTTCATTCTCGTCCGGTAACAAGCTCGCCGCTTCAAGCCTGAAGATCGTGTCAATCGCTCCCACCAAGTCCAATGCTCGAATCTGTTCAGAATCGAACCGCACCGTAACTCCAGAACTTAACCAGCTTCTGTGTAAAGATTTGAGGCTCGGGATCAAGAGCAATAGCTCGGCTGGGTCTGACTCTGGCCGATTGAGCGATTCCCCATAAATCCTCAGTCGATTCTTACCCAACTCACGCGTTCTCCAGCTCGTAATCAAGCCATTCTCAGAGGCAAACGCCGTTAATCCTGTCCACCGTGGCGACATAACGCTCTCATCGTCCATGCCTGATGGGATCGGCATGGCGGCCAATCGCACTGCTTCTCCTAAAATTCTGGCTGCCTCCGCACGATCCGTTTTCGGATTCGTAAACTGCACGACAAACTCGTGATTCTCCACGTGAACATGTGCCAATCGCACCTTCCTCGACTTGGCCAGCACATCAATCACCCGGCTGCAAAACCGCCGGTTGGCTCTCTGGATCACACTCTCGTCATGCAAAACGAAAAGGCCTAAACTCTCCACCCACTCAATCCGCGAACGACTCTCCGAGACTTCCTCCACAGGCTTTGGCTTGGTCACAAGCTCAGCCATTTTGCTGTGTCCGTTAGGGCCGTGGTGACCGTTCGTTCCGTTGGTTTTTGTGGTTTTCTGATGACCGTTCATCCTCTTCATACGAGGATCAAAATATGCGTCCATAGGTCATCCGCCTCCCTTGTCGTTCAACTTTTCCTGACTGTTACAAATCCCATTATAAACCATTTTTGAACGCATTGATAGAGCCCCAGCCAGCTCTTTCTACGACACCTGTAACGGTTGTAGCGCAATAAACGCTTTGACCGGGTCGAACCACTGGCATCAAAGCGGTCCATTTGTGCATAATTCAGGCAAGCTTTCGACCATAGACTGGATGTTCTCAGAAACGAGCCCATTGCCATGAATCAACCCGTTTTTCCCCAGATGCGCATGCGAAGGCTCAGAAGCCTGTCAGGCCTGCGAGACATGGTCCGCGAGAATCACCTAAGGGTTGAAGATCTGGTCTACCCACTGTTTGTCTATCATGGGACCAATCTCAAGCGCGAGATCAAGTCCATGCCAGGCCAGTTCCAATGGTCCCTCGACAGGCTCCACGAAATTGTTGATCAAGTGGTCAGCCTGAAAATTCCAGCCGTTCTGATCTTCGGTATCCCCCACGAAAAAGACGACACCGGCCAGATCGGCTGCCACGACCACGGGATTGTTCAAGAGGCCGTCAGGCTGATCAAAAAACGTGCCCCGCAACTGGTTGTCATCACCGACCTCTGCTTCTGCGAATACACCAGCCACGGCCACTGCGGCCCGATGGTGGAAACCGCTCACGGGCTGGATGTGGACAACGACGCCACGCTCCCCCTCTTGGCCGAACAGGCCGTCAGCCATGCCCGTGCCGGAGCCGACGTGATCGCCCCCTCAGGCATGATGGACGGTATGATCGCCGCGATTCGCTCCGGTCTCGACTCGGCTGGCTTTACAGACCTCCCAATTATGTCCTATGCCGCCAAATTCGCCAGCGGCTACTATGGCCCGTTTCGTGACGCTGCCGAAAGCGCCCCGAGCTTTGGAGACCGCCGCACCTATCAAATGGACCCGGCCAACGCACGCGAAGCCATGCGGGAGGTGGCTCTGGACGTGGCTGAAGGGGCCGATATGGTCATGGTCAAGCCCGGGCTGGCTTATCTAGATATTCTTTACCGAGTCAAATCCGAATTTAAATTGCCCACCGCCGTTTATAATGTTTCCGGCGAATATGCCATGATCAAGGCCGCTGCCGGAAACGGCTGGATTGACGAGCGCCGGGTGGTGATGGAAACCCTTCTGGCATTTAAACGGGCCGGCGCTGACATGATTCTGACATATCATGCCCTCGACGCCGCCAAATGGCTGATTGAGGATGGAACCCGTTCATGAAAATTGCCCAGATCATACCCACGCTCGACCGGTCAGGCGCTGAAAAGCAAATGCTCCTGCTATCGCGCGAATTAAAATCCCGAGGTCACGATGTCCAAGTGGCCGCCCTGACCCGCCTTGGCCCTCTGGCCACCGAGTTTGAAGCATCAGGCATACCCGTGCACCTGATCGGCAAATCGCTGAAAGTGGACCCATTTGCATTAAACCGGCTTGCCAAATGGCTCAAAGACGGCAACTTCGACGTCGTTCAAAGCTGGATATTTGCCGCCAGCAGCTATACAAGAGCCGCCTCGCGAATCGCGTTTGGCAAAAATCGCAATAAGCCCGTAATGATTACGACCGAAATGGCAGTGGATCTCTGGAAAAGCCCCTGGCATTTCAAAGTCGATCGAAAGCTGGCCCAATGGGGCGATGCCGTGGTAGGGAACAGCCACGCTGTGGTCGATTTTTATCGGGATCAGGTGGGAATTGATCCTGCCAGACTGCATTGCATTTATTCCGGAATCGACTCCACCGAAGCCCGGCCAGCGACATCCGATGAGAAGCAACTCGCTCGTCAGGCGTTGCAATTGGGGCTGGAAGATCGGCCAGTCATTTTATTTGCAGGCCGGTTGGCCGAACAGAAGCGGGTTTTAGACCTTTTGAAAGCGACGGATATCCTCAAGCACCTATATCCCAGAATTCGCGTTCTGATTGCCGGTGAAGGGCCATTGAAACAGGAACTGATGCAATTTGCAAATGATGTGGAATTAAAAACCAATTGTCTGTTTCTGGGATTAAGACAGGACATGGACACGCTTTATAATGCGGCCGATATCGTGGTCCTCCCATCAAGTTATGAAGGCCTGCCCAACGTGGTGATGGAGGCCCAACTGCGAGGCCTGCCGGTGATCGCCGCAGCCGCGCCTGGGACCGTAGAGCTGGTCCATCAAGGCCAAACTGGCCTGACATTTCCTGTAGGAGATTCCACCGAACTGGCCCGCCTGCTGGAGCAATTGATATCGAATCCGGAACAGTCTGAAACGCTTGGGAAACAAGGTCGGGAGATGATTGTCAATGATTTTTCCGTACGTCAAATGACGGATCAATTTGAGAAGTTGTATGTGGAACTGTGACCAACCCGTCTTGACGCTCGCCCCGGTTGATTTGGATATGCGGAATCGGGGCTAGCGCCAAGACCGGCTAGATAACCACCCCATTGATTAGGCTTGACTGGCCACCACGCATCAATTCGGATTCAAGACGGATACAATTTTCTGACGGGTTTCTACCGATTGCAATTCTGATTTTCCAAAGCCTGGAATCGCTCCGTTTGCAATCGCCTCGGCTTGAGATTTTTCGTAATTCGAAACCAGCATCAC
>CAMCFM010000097.1 GCA_945874095.1 Candidatus Kuenenia stuttgartensis | reverse complement strand
GGATTCGCTGGATTATTCTGGAACGATGATGAGATGCTCCTTTCCGCAACCACCGCTATCATTCTGGGCTTCTGTTCCAAGCCAATTCAATTGCATCTCTCCGCAGAATGGGAAAATCGTTTTGCCCGAATGTCGCCCTGGACATACCCCATCTTTCTGGTACACCTGCCAATTGTCACCATCTGCAATCGGGTTCTATTTGAATCAGGTCTCCAGTCCTTCTGGGCCAGAGCTCTGATAATCATCCCTACATCCATGCTGATGGGCGTTATTGCAGGAATTGCATTTGGTCGGTTCGTCAACCTGCTTGACAGTATCACCATTGAAACGGCCGGTTTAAACGCTGCTTTCAATGGCCTTTTCGCGAGATTGCATCCGTGGCTGCTGCAAATTTGGCGGGTAGTGGCAATCGAGCCAATTCTGTTCCAGAACCTGCACATATTTCCCAGACCGGCCCGATCGAAACTTTATGGTCACCTTGAGTCAGAATCGGTAAGTCGCCTTTCGGATCGGACACCTTGGCCCAACGCAACGCGATAAGATTCAGCTCGCCTGTTTCAAGAGCCGTTTGAGGCACCTTCCAGCGACCCTCGGCCACACGTTCCGCCAGGTTTCCATTGCAATAGACCTGAACGGCATGGCCTGATTGAATTTCAACTGGCGTATTCGCATTCTCGATTGGGACCAGACATCGAGCCCAAAGTGATTGATCGGCAAGATTTGCAGCCGACATTCCAATCCATGGCTTTTCCGGGTCTTTCCAGGTGGTTGCATTCCAATCACCCGGCTTCATGATCGGAGATCGAGGAATTTCAAATTCCTTGGGAACTTCCCGGCCAATCGCCCAGAACAAAGAATTGACCATCATTCTGACAAACGATTTATTCTCAAAATCCGCCTTCTGGCCAAGTGACGTATAAAACGACTTCCCTCCATCTTTACGCACAAATGTATAAGCCACAGGCTCAGGTTCCACGCCTTCAGCCTCTCCACTTAATAATGCAATCGCTTTTGGATCCAGTGGCTTTACCTGATAGAACGATCCGCCCTGAGCGAATGGAAGTGTCACCCCGGTTAATATCGGATGATTTTTTGTGGCCTCAATTCCGACCACCTGCGACTTCAAATTATTCGCATGATGGTTCGTATAATGCCCACCCCAAACCTCAGAGTCGAGTTCTGGCCAACCAGTCACACCTTCCGGCATTGTACCCGTACGCAAATGAAATGCATGGCTGGCAGTCCGAATCCCGACCATGGGCTTGCCGGATCGTACAAACTTCTGAATTCGCTCAAGCTGATCGGTTTTCAAAGGCCGGCGACGCACGCTCAGAATCAGCACGTCGGCTTCATCCAGAGCATCCAGGCCAGGCATGTCATACTTATCGTTTTCATTTCCATAAATGAAACGGACGGCGAAATCATGGCCCAGATTGGTTAATGCAAAGTGGGTCAGTGTCCTGTTCGTTTCATATTCATCCTCAGCCATCATCACAGCCACGCGCGGGCGGGCGTCATCTTTAAATCGAAATGGCTTTCCACCGATGATTTGATTTGAGGTGACGGTTGGGCAGACAAATCTCTCGACGTGGTCAATGATGCGTTCGGTGCCAGTAAAGTGGCTGACGTATGGCCGCCGGGCGGGGTTATACATGGTATCTGTCAAATCTCGCATCAGCACGGCATTTTTGCCATTTTTAACCATCTGTCGCAATCCAAAAGGCCGGCCCAGCACACACATATTGGTATGAACACCGGCCAGGATGACATTCTTGATGCCCTTGGATTCCAGGATGCTCCAGACCTCATCGCCCTTGTCGCTGATGTAATCGTTTTTTTCATCGATTGCAATGGCCGGGTGCTGCGCCTTCCAGGGCATCTTTGGATTCCGGCCCTGAGCCTTGAGTTTAGCGGCCCATTCAGCGTGTTCAGCAGGATCATCGTCCTCGCCGCCGTCCGATTGATCGATCGGGTAAGCAGCGGCTTCCTCTGCAGGAATTCGGCTGCACCATTTGCCAATTTCATCTGGTAATTTTGCGGCTTTTGGTGTGGTCATGGCCCGCTTTCGGGCTGGATTTTCGGTATAAGCGGACATGCAATCGCTGGGTGCGTGTATGATCGTGACACCCTGGTCGCGAGATGTTTTTAAGACTTGATTTAAATTAGGTAGAAATTGTTCCATACGCTTAACAGCATTGAAACAGTGGTGAGCGTCCCAAACGTCGCAGACAATGATAGCTGTTTGTTCCGGTTTCCAGTTGGCTGGCTGCTGGATGGTGTGATACCGGCCACTGGCGGGGCTGGTTTCCTGTTGTTTTTGAAGATTCAGTTGCAATTCGTCTGCCTGAATGATTGTGGCCGAAAGGCTTATCAAAGCCGCCAAACAATGCATGATCGGAAAGCGTGTCATGAGTGCTCCAAAATTCTTCAAAAACGATTTGAATTCCTGTATGCAAGAGTCAGGCGAGGTTGCCCCCGCCCGACTCGAAATCTGTTCCACAACCAAATGCGATTGGCCGTTTAAGCCAATTATTTGCCGCCAGCGCGGAATGGGCTTGCAGGCAGACCAGCCTTGTTGGAAAGGTTTGGTTCGGCTTCTTGATCCCAGCCAAAGCGAACCGCAACCGGAGCGGCTACGTCTGCCGACTTGACCACTACGGTGTCGCCGTCAATTGTGGCTTCTGCTTTTTTGAACTGGCCGTCCTGGCCCGCCACCTGCCACCAGGAGAGGGGCTGACCGTCGCGGCTGACGAGCCCGCCACCGACATGATCAAAGCTCACACGAATGGCACCATTGTCCACAGCGTGGCTCTTATAGAGAGGGCCGGAATAAACCAGGTCTTTCTTGCCGTAATCTTTGGCCAGAGCCCAAAGGGCAAGCCGCTTGCCTACATCCTGCTTATTCTTCGGGTGAATATCCTTGGTGTTGCCGATATCAACCGTCACAGCCATTCCGGTGTGTGGAATTGCAAGTGACTTGGTCTGGGCTTCCCAGATTCCAGCCAGATTTTCGGCATTGGTCTTGCCATAGATATAAGGCGCCAATTGAACGAAATAGAATGGCATTTCCGGATCTTTCCAGATGGAGCGCCAGCCACCGATCAAGGCCTTCATTTTCTCCATATACAACATGCCTTCGCCGTTGTTGGATTCGCCCTGATACCAAAGCGATCCACGAATGGCATAAGGTACAAATGGAGCGATCATGCCATTGTAAAGAGCCAGAGGTGTTTGAAAATTGATTTGGCCCTTGGCGTCTTTTGTCGGATATTCAGCCAGTTTGTCGGTGATATCTTTCAGGGCTGGTACGGATTGGAATCCGATCGGCGGGGTCCATGGTTCGATCCGCGTTCCGCCCCAATTTGAGCCGATCAGTCCGATTGGAACACCGTCAAGATTCTTTTGCAATTCGCGTGCAAAGAAATAGCCAACAGCCGTATAATTGGCCACGGTTGCAGGTGAGCAGACAGTCCAGCCACCGGCAGCAACGTTGCGTTGAGCTTTATCAGCTGGAATATGAGGAACTTTGATGTGACGAATCCGAGGATAATTTGCGGCTGCAATTTCCTCTTGAGGATTATTCGATTGAGCCACGTTCCATTCCATGTTGGACTGACCTGAGCAGACCCAGACCTCGCCCACTAGAACGTCTTTGACGGTCACCGATACACTGCCTTGAATTTGAATTTCGTGAGGCCCGCCAGCAGGAAGTGCTGGCAGAGTCACCTGCCATCGGCCTTGTCCATCTGCTGTGGCCTTGGCATTGCTGCCTGCCAGTGTGACGTTGACTTGCTGGCCAGGTGCATCCCAACCCCAAAGCACGATTGGCTTCGAGCGCTGAAGAACCATGTGGTCGGTGATCACGGGCGGCAGTTCGAAGCCAGCCTGTGCCGAGGCGAGACCAAGGATAGAGGTCGCAACGAGGGCAAGTGCGGACTTAAGAATCCAGCGTTTCATGGAAATGGTAGCTCCCTGATTGAGTCTGATCCGAGTCGGATCTGATTTTGCGATATGCTGAGAGTGAGGAGAGGCGGCAGGATGGAGAAGCAGCAGCACGATGGAATCGCCGCTCTCCAGATAGGCCCAAGGTGCTTAGTCTAATAGGGCGGTGGCCTGAATGGTAGGGCGCACGGAAAAATGATTTTTCTTGAAGCTCTCCAGATGCTTTTCTGTTAGGCTTCAGAAGATCTGAAATAGTGACCCTATACGATCAGGAGAAAATTTTTGTGATCCGCCCATCGCTTTTGATTCGACTACTGATCTTCAGCATTGCGACCTACCAAACATCTGAAGCATTATCCGAAGTTGCATTGCCATCTATCTTCAGCGATCACATGGTTCTTCAGCGCGACCAACCTATCCCTGTCTGGGGAACCGCCTCCGCGGGAGAAAAGGTTTCGGTCACTCTTGGAAATGAAACCCGGTCGACCATTGCCGACCAAAACGGACGATGGCGAGTCAGATTGGATCCTAAAAGTGCATCCGATAAACCAGTTTCGATGATTCTGGTGGGCTCGAACTCGATGACAATCAAGGACATTCTCATCGGCGAGGTCTGGCTCTGTTCCGGTCAGTCCAACATGCATTGGCCTCTGAAGCAAGCTACTCAAGGCGCAGAGTCAATCGCTAAAGCCAATTTGCCGAATTTGCGATTGATCAATATGCGTGGCAATCCTTACGGGAACGGTCGTGAGTATTCGGATATTGAAATTGCGAACTGTACGCCTGAAAAATATCTGACTGGAAAATGGGCCGTCTCGTCGCCTCAATCCGCAACTGATTTCTCGGCAGTTGCCATGTTTTTTGGGCTTGAATTGCTTGAGAAACAGAAGGTTCCGATCGGCTTGATCCATAATGCAATCGGCGGGACTCCCACAGAAGCATGGATCAGCCGAAAATCGCTCATTGCCAACCCGATTCTCAAACCACTGACGGAAAACAACTGGTTCAAAAACGAGCTGGTGCACGGCTTTTGCCGCGATCGTGCGTCGTTGAATCTAAATCGCAAGTTGATCGATCCAAAAGTGGATCCAGCCAGTCTACAACATCCTTATCAGCCTGGTTTCATGTACGAATCCGGAATCGCTCCGATTGCACCTTACGGAATCAGGGGCGTGATCTGGTATCAGGGTGAGTCAAATGCACACAATCCGGCACTTCATGACCAACTATTTCAAGAATTGGTTGCAGATTGGCGAAGTGCTTGGAATCAAGGCGATTTTCCATTCCTTTACGTTCAGTTGCCAAACATAGCGACTGCAAACTGGGCGGAATTTCGTGAAAGCCAGCGACGAGCCTTGAAAATCCCAAATACAGGCATGGCTGTGACCATCGATATCGGCGAACCTGCCGACGTTCACCCTCCAGAGAAACGCGAGGTTGGCCACCGACTTGCCCTGATTGCACGTGCGAAAGTCTACGGTGAAAAAATTGAATATTCCGGACCAACTTTTCAATCGATTGAGGCAGAGGGTGACTCGCTTCGACTCAGATTCGTTCACTGTTCGGGCGGTTTTAAGACATCGGACAACAAGGATTTAACTGGATTTGAAGTTGCCGGAAAGGATCGTATTTTTATGCCAGCAACGGCGATCATAAAAGGCTCAGAGATTTTGGTAACAAGTGTAAGCGTAGTCAAGCCAGTGGAGGTTCGATATGGTTATGCTTCCAACCCGGAGTGCAACTTGCGAAATCTGGCGAATTTGCCTGCCTCGCCGTTTATTGAGAAAGTGAAGTAATACATCTTCTGACCGTAGTGCGTTAATGAATTGGATGATCGGTGATTGTTTCCGGTTTCCAGAATTTGTAGTAACTATGAAACTTATTGCTTCGAGATCGTTTTATTGTCGTTTGCGGCAGGTTTTACTCGAAGTGATTTCTCAACCAGAGGCTTCAGCTTTCTGGCATAGAGAGCATATCCGGCATCCTGGTCAAGATGGATTTTATCCTTTAAAAACAAGGCCGGTTTCAGCGCACCGTCAAGATTTATGAGATCACTTGTGAGATCAAGCACCTGAACCTTCGGGTCGATTTCTAAATGCAGTTTATCAAGGACGATATTGGTCTGTTTTATATCTTCGTAAAACCGGTTTCCTGGAGCATGTGCCGGAAATATTTTGACTAAAATGACATCTGCCTTTGGAAACTTTTCTCGCAGATTGACAACACACATTTGAATACCGTTGGCAACCGGGTCAACTCCCGTCTCCGGCGTGAAAACATGTTGTTATTACCGATAAGCAATATCACAAGGCGCGGATCAATTGATTCCAAGCCGCCATGATCAAGCCTCCACAATATGTTCTGTGTCTTGTCTCCACCAATTCCAAGATTGATGGTTTTATAATGTCCGAAATGCTTTTGCCAGGCTGTGTTGAACTTGCCTACATCAAGCGGGCTATTCCACTGCTGAGTTATGCTGTCGCCGACCAGAAGAATATCAACCGAACCTGTGTTGGCTTGCACATGGTTTACCATTTGGGCATGCGTGTCGAGCCACTTTCGGCCTTCCCAAAACCCGGCCGACGGTACAATCGGCCACAGGTTTGGGAGATACTTGTTTTTTTCTGATCCTGGCCGACGCTGGAATTCTGGTTTCAAGATATATTCCTGCTCCTGTGCCGTCAGAGGCCAACCCTGTTTTTGAGGCTCAGCGGTTTGATAAGCATAATCAACCGCTTCCGATTTATTCGCAATCCGCATCATCAGTCCAAATGATGTGATACAGATGCCAAAGACAATCCTCAGGCTGGAAGAATTACCATTGCACATCTTTGGGCGACTCTTTTCTGATTCGGGGAGAGATTTGGTTGGAGCGGATTGCCTGATGGATCCGTTTTGATATCTATTGGAAATGCGAGTCCAAATGGATTGAGTGACCATTGCTCAGTCACGAAGTTCTGCTGGAAGCTTTATTTCAGGCTTTGCAGATAGTTGATCACTGACCTGAATTCGCCACGCGTCATACGGTCGGCCAAGCCGGCAGGCATCACAGAACCCGTTGTCGGCGATCGTGATGTCACATCGGCTGAACCAAGGGTTTCTGTGGTCCCATCGGCTCGTCCGATAATGATCTTACCCTCGTTTTCATGAACGATCATGCCTTCCAGCGTTCGCCCGTCTTTCATTTCCAAAATCCACGGAGCAAATTGAGGAGCAACTTCAGCAGCCGGCTCCAGAATGGATTTCACCATGGTTTCGACAGTCCGGCCACGGGCATAGCCGGTCAGGTCCGGGCCAACCAGCCCGCCCTGGCCTTCCACCTTGTGGCAGGTCAGACAGCCGGGACCTTGCTGATGTGCAAAAACGCGACGCCCCGTCTGCAAATCTGATGGAGTGGATAAGGCCTTCACCCACGCCGCTGTATCAGCCAAAGGCTTTGGTAAGGCTTGTTTGATGGGTTCAGGCAATTTATCGGAACCCCCAAATGCAACTCGAATCTGGTCGGCCCATTCAGCAGAGTCATCAGTCTTAGCACTCACAGCTTTCTGGCCACGTTCCAACAATGCCTTGCGGGCCACTTCATCGCCACTGCGGATTGGCCCTCGCAGGCTTCTGGCACATGCAAATGCAATCGGATCTGAGGCTTTCGCCAATGCATCCACCAATCGCTTGCGGGTGGCTTTACCAGTTTCGTCGGATCGGCTCGCCCAGGCTGAGAGTGAATCTGCCAGCTCAGCTGTCGGCATTTTATCCCAGCTTGCAAACAATTCCAAAGTTGCATTTGCCGATGGATTCGACAAGTGAGCCAACCTTGAAATTAAAGCCTGATGATAAGCACCTTCTGCTTGCCCGATCAATTCAAGAATCCGCCCCTCTGTCAATTCCGGAGCATTCAAAGGCAATGACTGTAAAACCGCCAACCGAAGGCTTGCAGGCCATTTCCCACTGAGATATTCCAAAGCATCGTTGCCGAGCCCCCGTTTTTCCCAGTCGGCTGGTTTCTTGCCCTCAAGTTGCCATCTGGCGGCTGATAAGGCCGTGACCAGGCCAAGATCCACACCCGGCTGATCAAGCACCAGATTTAAATCGGGCAACAATGGATCCATCGCTTCCTCGGCAATCCAGCGCAGGGCTTCACGACGAACAAAAGGATCATTATCGCTCAGAACATGCGCCGCCCAATCGGCTTTTTTCGGTTCTGACATCCGTGCGGCAGCCAGAATCATGAGTTTGTCAGAACGTTTGGTGGCATTGTTCCACGAGTCGGAAATCCGTTCCAGATGTTCCGGATGAGCCGCCATCAAACGAATCACACCACGTCTCAGAAACGGATCAATCCAAGCCTTTTCCAAGTCTTCTGTCTGAGCCCAGCCCATTTTTTCCGAAGGACGAGCCACCCAATAATCCATCACAGCCAGTGCAAAACCAGGGTCATAGTCAAAGTGAGGTCCGTTTTGAACCGTTCGGTCGCCGGTTGGATCCGTCCAGGACTCCTGCAAAGCTGCGGTCCATTTCGGCATATTCGGTATTTGAATATTGGCCGATTTGAAATAAGGTGATATTCGTGCCACATTCACAGCCGCAGTGGCTAAAACCGTTCGTGTTTTCAAAACATCACCGATATCGCCTGGATTTAATCCACCTTTATCAGGAGCAATTCGCGCCAATGCCCAAAGTGATTCAATCTTGGCACGCAAGTTCTCCGTTTTGGATTTTAATTCCATCCTCAATATTTTTTGACCGGCTGCATTTTCAGCCAACCTGCGGGCTGCCGAACGTCGAACCACCTGATCAGGATCGTTGAGATGATTACGGGCCGATTCAATGGTCTTTAAATCCGCCAGTTTCAACTCGCGCGAGTTACCTGCTTTAGCCGTTTTCGACTGAATCTTCCAAATCCGACCCTTGCCATGAATGGTGTAATCTCGCAGGACCCAGTCCGTAATAAACACCGAACCGTCCGGCCCAACGGCCACCCCCACAGGTCGAAAATTCGCTCCCCCCACAATCAAAGGCTTCAACCGGCTTTGCAGTCCTGCACCTTTAGGCTGAAGATCGAAGATATCAAGGCGATGATCTCCCCAGCTTGTGGCTAGCAGTTTACCACGTAAATCGGCCGGCCAACTGCTGCCCTCATAAGCCACCACACCTGATGGTGCTTCGCCAGTGCCTGCCACCATGGGCAAGGTGTCAGCCAGTTCGCCATTCCAGGCGGTGAATGGGTGTGTGCCTCGTCGGCCGTTACGAAATCGATATCCATAATCGCCACCTGGCACGATGTGGATCAAGCGACATGGAGGGCGACTGTCAGGGTCGTTATCCACTGTGAACATCCGACCAAATCCGTCGAACGCTGATGCGAATGGATTCCAGAAACCGGTCGCCAGATGGGTCAGGCCGGTCCCGTCAAGCTGCAGTGTGTAAACATGACCGCCCTCACCTCCACCAACCAAAGTCTGGTTGTCGGATCCAATCAGCCGATAATTTTCGCCCAGATTTTCGCCCAGTCCAATATATAGGTTATCGAGCGGGTCTATGGCCAGTCCGGCCAGACCGTTATGCGGGTAATCGCCCTTGGTATCCAGCTTGAGGATGATTTTTCGTGAATCGGCTTTTAGGTCGCCGTTGGTATCTTCCAACACTTCGATATGACGGCGAGTGGCGACATAAACTTTCCCATCGGGCCTGACAATCACGCTCATGGCAAATTTGAAGCCGTCCGCAAAGACCGTCGAGCGATCGTTTTTGCCGTCGTTATCCGTGTCTTCAAAAACCAGAAGCCGGTCAGAATCATGGCCTTTATAATTCTCAGGCCGAAAGTGGGTGTTGGATTCTATGGCCCATACACGGCCCTTGTTGTCGATATCAAGACCTGTGGGTGTAACGATTTGAGGCTGTTCGGCATAGAGTGAAATCGTGAGCCGATCATCGAGGCTCCGGGGCTGTTCACCACGCTGCTCGGCCGATCGTGCGGCTGGAGCTTCGTCCTGAGCCAGCGCAGTATAGGCTGGACAAACCATTGCCAGCATAGCAGTTACGATCGACAGCTGATGAAGCCTGCTCTGGATGTGAGCTCTGTAATCATTCATGTGAGGCTGATTCCGGAATGGGTGATTTGGCTGAGTTGCGTATACTATCACTTAGACTCGACGGAGTCGTCTGGGTCAAGCGTGAAATCGGATCCATCGGGCAAAATTTCAAGAATCTCGGAATCCTAGACATGCTGCCAATTCGTCAGGAAGAAGTCGGCCGGTTGATTGCCGTGGGGGATATTCATGGCTGTTCAGCCGCTTTAGAAAGTTTGATTGAGGCCATCGACCCCTCGCCTGACGACGTGATTGTGACTCTCGGCGACTATGTCGACCGGGGCCCTGATACGCCAGGGGTACTTGATCGACTGATCGCTCTCAGGCGTCGTTGTCGGCTGGTTCCTCTGCTTGGAAATCACGATCAAGTCATGCTGGCGGCAATCTTTGGGAAGATTGCTCCCAAGCTTTGGATGGATATGGACGGCGATAAAACGGTCGAAGCCTATGGGTCGATCCGTGATATCCCGCCTGAGCACACCGATTTTTTATCCGCCTGTGAACTATGCGTGGAGACGGATTCCCATATCTTCATGCACGCCTGTTATGACCCGGACCTGGCGCTTGAGAAGCAGTCAATCGAGGATCTGTTGTGGAAAAGTCTAAGGGATGAGATCCCGGCAGCTCATATGTCAGGCAAGCGGGCGGTTGTCGGGCACACTTCGCAAAAGAACGGAAAAGTTCTCGACGCAGGACATATTGTCTGCATCGATACGTTTTGCTGTGGTGGAGGTTGGCTGACGGCGATGGATGTTCATTCTGGAGAACTTTGGCAAGCCAACCGGGATGGAGGATTGAAGCAAAAACGAATAGAGCGATGAACCGACCGAAGTTTTGGAAGAAGCGAATGAATCGATGCAAGTCTATGATAGACATGGTCATGAACAAAGATTTTCAAAGTTGTTTTGTAAGGCAGACTTGTCAAGCTGGGAAAAGTCTGTTAACTTAATATGTGTGGAATTCCGAAATAGAGAGCAGCATCGTTGCTTGAACTTCTATGTTTGAGTGGCACGCAGGTCGCCGTACGGCGAGACCAGGTCTCAGCCCCTTACGGCCATCAAGCACTTGCGAGGCATGTTGCGAATCCGAAGCCGACCTAGCTATCGGCTCATGAAATACGGGAATAGAGATGTACGCGATTTTTGAAGATGGCAGCCACCAGTACCGAGTGGCCGTTGGTGACAAA
>CAMCFM010000096.1 GCA_945874095.1 Candidatus Kuenenia stuttgartensis | reverse complement strand
GGACCAAAGGTCCGCGAGCGGAGACGGGAGGGATGGTAAAATATTATTTTGTAAAGGTGTATGCCGTCCTTGGGCGTTGCCCAAGGCTGGTATGGGTCGGGCCTTTGGCCCTCCAACCAAATCCATTGATCTATTGATGCGTTGGGGCTTTATGACTTATGCGTAACAACGGGGGCTAACGCTCTGGATCTAGCCGGTCTTGGCGATAGCCCCGGTTGGTTTTCTAAATCGCAGAAACCGGGGGCTAGCGCCCGGCGGCTAGTTTAAAACACGGAAGCTGTGGGCTAACGCCCTCTTACCTAGCCGGGCTTGGCGATAGCCCCGGTTGGTTTTCTACTAAATCGCAGAAACCGGGGGCTAGCGCCCGGCGGCTAGTTTAAATCCCGGAAGCTGTGGGCTAACGACCTCTTACCTAGCCGGTCTTGGCGCTAGCCCCGGTTGGTTGGGTTTAAAGGCGGTAACTTATTCCAGGACTCTTCCTCAGGGTGAGCCAACAGTTCCCGGTCGATCCGGTTCTGAGTCGGATGGTCTTGAGGGTCAAAGGCTTTGTGAGACGCAGGGAGAAGTTCCCGTTTGTTCTCAGGAGTTCTCCTTGATCTGACAAATCATGAGAATCGCACTTGTCAAAACTTGGTCCAGCATGTCATACTCTTAGTAATGGAAAATAGGCACAGGTCGATTTGCGAAGGTTTTCGGATCATTGGTGCCTTGATTCCGATATGCTGGTTGATATTCGAGCGTCTCGTCTTCATCACAACTTCATCAATTTGTGTGAAGATGAATCCATCGCGATGAACTGTTGGAATCGGCGACAGTTCAGGATACGAACAGCAATGCCTTTGAGCAAATATACGAATCAACAGTGAAGCCCGATTTTGAGGACGGGTCCATAGCCCGGAAAGAACGCTCCATGTCCACGTCGTCCACGTCATTGATGGAATCTCTGCGGAATGTCCGCAACATTGGTATTTCTGCTCACATTGATTCTGGCAAAACCACGCTCTCTGAGCGAATCCTTTACTACTCAGGCAAGATCCATAAGATCAATGAGGTCAAGGGTGATGGCGATGGCGCTGTCATGGACCACATGGAGCTCGAAAAAGAGCGTGGAATCACCATCACATCGGCCGCCACGACGGTCGAGTGGAAGGGTATGAAAGTCAACCTGATCGACACCCCTGGCCACGTCGATTTCACCGTGGAAGTGGAACGATCCCTGCGGGTTCTGGACGGTGCCGTTCTGGTGCTCTGCGCCGTTGCCGGCGTCCAGTCTCAGTCGATCACCGTCGACCGTCAGATGAAGCGTTACAACGTGCCCCGACTGGCGTTCATCAACAAGATGGACCGAACCGGCGCCAATCCTCGCAACGTCACCAAAGCCCTGTGCGAAAAGCTTGGCCTGAATGCCGTGCCGATGCAGTTGAATATGGGTGCTGAGTCGAACTTTGCCGGAGTGATCGACCTGGTTCTGATGGAAGCCGTCTACTTCGATGGCGAGAAGGGCGACACGGTTCGTCGCGAGCCGATTCCTGCCGAGTACCAGGAAGAAGCCCTGATTGCTCGTCAGGCAATGCTTGAAGCGATTTCGATCTTCTCCGACGAAGTCATGGAACTGCTGCTGGAAGAGCAGGAAGTTCCAATCGACCTCATCAACAGAACGGTCCGCGAAGGCGTGATCCTGAGCAAAATTTGCCCGGTCTATGTGGGCTCAGCCTATAAGAACAAAGGCGTTCAGACCCTGCTCGACGCCGTCTCGGCTTATCTCCCAAGCCCGGTTGACAGGCACATCAAGGCCAAAGACATCGATAACGATATGGAAGAAATCGATATCACACCTGATAACGAACTTCCACTTGTGGGCATGGCCTTCAAACTGGTGGAAGAGCCATTTGGCCAGTTGACCTACACGCGGATTTATCAGGGCACGCTTCGCAAGGGCGAATTCTACTTCAACAGCCGCTTGAAGAAGAAGCAGCGTGTGAGCCGGATTCTGCGGGTTCACTCCGATAAGAAGGAAGATATCGACCTGGCTGCCGCTGGCGATATCGTGGCTGTCATGGGTATCGACTGTGCCACAGGGGATACCTACTGTCAGGAAGGGTACAACTATGCCCTTGAGTCGATCTTTGCAGCTGCACCTGTGATCGACCTTTCGATCCATGCCGCCAAGCAGCAGGATTCGGACAAGCTTTCCAAAGCCCTGTCCCGATTCATGCGTGAAGACCCGACCTTCCGCGTTCACCAGGATCCGGAAACCGCTCAGACCATCATCTCAGGTATGGGCGAGCTGCACCTCGAAATCTATGTCGAGCGGATCAAGCGCGAATACAAAGTCGACTGCGTTGTGGGTATGCCAAAGGTGGCCTATCGCGAAACGCCGACCAAGCAAACCGACTACAACTACAAGCACCGTAAGCAAACCGGTGGTTCCGGCCAATACGGTCACGTTGTGGGCACCATGGTTCCGATGGACATCGAAGGCGATGGCGACACGTTCATCTTTGAGAACAAGGTCGTCGGCGGCCGGATTCCTAACGAATTCATCCCATCTGTCGAAAAGGGTTTCCGTCGCGCTCTGGACAAGGGCCCAGTCGCCGGGTTCCCTGTGATCGGCGTGAAAATGGTCCTCAACGATGGTTCATACCACGACGTTGACTCCTCGGATATGGCCTTCCAGATTTGCGGTTTCGACGCCTTCCGCGAAACGTTCCGCAAAGCCGATCCTGTCCTTCTTGAGCCCATCATGAAGGTCGAAGTGGAAGCTCCAACCGAATTCCAGGGGCCTGTGACTGGCAACGTTTCGAGCCGTCGGGGCGTGATCCTCGGCACCGAAAATCGTGACAGCTTTGTCATGATCGAAGCCGAAGTTCCACTCTCCGAAATGTTCGGCTATTCGAACGACCTTCGCTCCATGACTCAGGGCAAGGGCGGCTTTTCGATGGAATTCCTCAAGTATCAAAAGGTTCCGACCAAGATGCAGGAAGAAATCGTCAAGAAGGTTCAGGCCGACAACGCCAAGAAGTGACCTTCTACCAATTCTAGCTTTTTGCTGAAACGGTCTGAAGCTCGCCTCGCCTAAGATATATTCATGAAGAACAAGCCTGAAGCAATTCAGGCTTGTTCTTTTAATTACTTTTAAGTTCATAACTTATGGATTAAATGAACAAAGCAACTCGATGCTCTGGTACTTTTCTGGTTTGATACAGAGTTGCAAAACCACTCCGATCGAGAATAATATGGATAGCCTCTTACGGTCTTTGAATACAACTCGTGAACAAGTTGGTCAGAGGACAATATTCTCATGCGTAACAACTCCCTACGACGCGGCTTCACACTGATTGAGCTGCTAGTCGTCATCGCAATCATCGCTGTTTTGATCTCTCTGCTGCTTCCTGCCGTTCAATCCGCTCGCGAAGCCGCCCGCCGCGCCCAGTGCATCAACAACTTGAAGCAAATCGGGTTGGCGAACCATAACTTTGAATCCACCAACAGCCATTTCCCTCCTGGATATGGAATGTACCCAACCGGTGGTGGTGGCCGGGCCAATGCCAATGCCATGATCCTTCAATACATGGAATCCGCAAATCTTTATGGCGCGTTCAACCTCTCGCGCAATATCAACCTCACCGGCCCGACATCACCAAACAATACGGCACAGATTCAAATCGTCGCAGCGTTCAATTGCCCGAGCGATCCCTCGCTATCCAAGTTAATGGCCGGTACATCAGCCCTTGGTTACAACAACTATTTTGGGAGCATCGGTGCAACAGCTTCCATGGAATTGGGAACGGCCTTCGGATTCCAGGAATCCGTCGGTGCACGAGCCGGCGTTTTCAACGTCACACTCGACCGTAGTGGATCAGCCGCAACCAACACCAACTTTCAAAAAGTCCTGACACCCACCACAATCGCTTCAATCTCTGACGGGACAAGCAACACAGCTCTCTATTCCGAGACAATCCGTTCGATTTCCATAGCAAACACGGCCGCTGAAATTCCGATCGCCAGCCTGCTCAACGTTTACATCATCACCTCGCTTGCCGGTGCCCTTGATGCGCCTCCCGCTTCCTGCCTGACATTCCCAGGCACCCGGATTCGCTATCGTGGCCAGCAATACTATCGTAACCTGCCACAAACCAGCTACTACAGTCACACCATGACTCCCAACTTCAAAAAGTGGGACTGTGGCGACAGCTCCTATGTGGCCTCTCACACCGCAGCTAGAAGCTATCACCCTGGTGGCGTGAATACCGTTTTCTGCGACGGCTCCGTGAAGTTCATCAAAGACTCCGTCAACATCGCCACCTGGCGTGCCCTTGGCAGCAAGGCCGGCGGTGAGGTGATCTCAGCCGACGCATATTGAGATCTGTCCATTTCTATTCAAATTGAAGCGGGACGATCTGTTTTCGTCCCGTTTCTCTGTTTTCAGAGATGACTTAACGAACTACGTTCCTGTTTTGGAGCTGATCGCATGTCCAAAAAGTTTCGCTTGATGATGGCTCTCAGCCTTGGTCTCTGCAGCTTCAGCCTTGTCGGCTGCGGCTCGCGTCAACCTGTGGCCACTCCCGAATCAGCCACCCTTTCAAAGCTCAATGATGTCGCCGAGCTTTATCGGGTTTATAGCATCACCAACAAAAAACCGCCAAAATCCAAGGCTGAAGCCGCTAAAATGGAAAATGCGGTCCCGTCTGGCCTGACCCCAATCGACACCGGCGACATCATCGTTTTATGGGGTGGTGAACTGACCGACCTCAACGAAGAGCCAACCGGCCCGAAATCCGACAAAATCCTGGCCTATGAAAAAGACGTTCCAGCCAAGGGCGGAAAAGTCCTTCTGCTGGACCGCAATATCAAGACCATGACCCCCGAAGAATTTGCCGCCGCCCCCAAAGCGGCTGAACTCGCTGCCGAGCCTGCCAAAAAGAAGTGATTGAATACTAATCACTCTAAATTTCGAAATTCAAGCTGGGGGAAATGAATCCATCTCCCGGCTTTTTTATTTAATTTCCCGAGGCTGGTCATAATTCACCCACATCATCGCCAGCCCTTTCGCAGGAGCCGTCGGCCCAGCCTTTTTTCGATCGCACGAGGCCACGATATCCCTCACTCTTTCCACTTCCCACTTCCCGGTTCCCACCATAACCAAAGTGCCTGCAATCGTGCGTACCATGTTGTATAAAAACCCGTTCGATTCCACTTCAATTTGAATCTCGGTCCCCACCCGCCTGACGTCACACGCATAAATCCGCCTGACAGTCGACACCCGCTCAGATCCCACCGTCTGAAATGCTGCAAAATCATGGCGGCCCACCAAATAAACCGCCGCCTCGGTCATGGCGTTTTCATCCAGAGGTGTCACCACATGATGCGCATATCGAAGCCTCATGGGATCAAGCACAGGCCGGTTGTCCACCCGATATTGATAGCGTTTTGAGATGGCGTCCAGAGTCGGATGAAATGCAACCGAAACATCTTCTGCATTTAAGATCCGAATCGTATCTGGAAGATAAGCATTGACAGCGTTTTGGAACTTGGAAGGATGATATTTCGCCGTCGTATAAAAGCTCGCAATCTGGCCATGTGCATGCACACCGGCATCGGTGCGGCCACTTCCAATCAGCTTCGGCCTTTGCCCGATCATTTTTTCAAGGGCCGATTCAATACTATCCTGAATCGTGGGCAAGCCGGGCTGAGTCTGCCAGCCAGAGAAGTCGGTCCCGTCATATGCGATTTTCAGGCGGATGTTGCGTACATCCATAAATCAGCCTGCTCTTGCTCGACAATCAGGGATGAAAAAATGGGCGTAGGATGCGAAAAGTTGCTCCACTACGCCCATTCAGATTTTTGGACGAATCTCTCACAGACCACGTGCGATCAGGGTTTCAGCGATTTGAACCGCATTCAAAGCGGCCCCCTTACGGAGGTTATCGCTCACGCACCAGAACAGGATGGCGTTCGGGTTGCCAAGGTCCTGGCGAATTCGACCGACAAAGACTTCGTCTCGTCCGTCAGCTGATCGTGGGTCAGGATACTGGCGATTCCGGAAGTCGTCCTGAAGGCAAACTCCAGGCGAGTTGCTCCACAAAGCGCGGGCATCGTCAGGGGTAATCGGCCGTTCGCATTCGATCAGAATCGACTCGCTGTGACTGTTCACCACAGGCACTCGAATACACGTAGGCTGAACCTGAATGGCAGGATCGCCCATGATCTTACGCGTTTCGTACACCATCTTCATCTCCTCTTTGGTGTAGCCGGAATCGAGAAAATCGTCGATCTGGGCCACGCAGTTGAAGGCGATCGGATGGGCGAATTTGGAAGGGGCTGGCTCAGGCGTGCCGGCGATCAGGGCGCGGGTCTGTGCATCAAGCTCGCTCATGCCCTTCTGGCCGGCTCCGGAAACAGCCTGATAGGTGCTGACAACGATCCGTTTGATCTTGTATTTATCATGGATCGGCTTCAGGGCAACCACCATCTGGATGGTCGAGCAGTTCGGGTTGGCGATAATGCCCTTGTTCCAGTCGATATCCTGAGGATTGACTTCCGGGACGACCAGAGGAACGGTGGGATCCATGCGCCAGGCGGAACTGTTGTCGATCACCACAGCACCGGCTCGGGCTGCGGCGGGGCTTGTCTCTTTTGAGATCGAAGCGGGCGTGCTGGATAAAATAATATCCAGACCTTCAAATTCTTTATCGGAAACCGCGATGATGGGATGTTTCTCGCCCGCGAACGTGATCGTTTTGCCCGCACTTCTGGGGCTGGCTAAAAACTTCACGGAGGCCAGCGGAAAGGCTCGCTGTTCCAATAAACGCACCATCACTTCACCGACGGCACCACTGGCGCCAAGAACTCCCACACGCTTCACGTTTCTAGTTCCTTCGTCAGGTTTCAGTTCCACTCTCCACTCGCCAAAGTCATGGCGGGCGGTTAAACTCATTCGTATCTGTGCTGAATGTCCGATGAATCGGACATCCATGCCAATTTTGGAATCTTCGGTTTGATGCCGAATGAGTGGACCCAATAGCATAACCGATAGAAAGCCGAAACGCCAACCGGATTGAGACTCATTTCCACACCGTTATTGGCGAAATCTGCGGCTGACCGACGGCAAAAAATCGAACACGAAGGATCAAGGCCTTGAAGGTACTGGTTATTGGACGCGGCGGGCGGGAACATGCGTTGTGCTGGAAGCTGGCCCAATCGCCTAAAGTGACTCACATCTACTGCGCCCCCGGCAATGCCGGAACGGCTCTGGAAGCGAAAGTCACCAACGAATCGGTCGAGCCAAACGACATCAGGGGCCTTCTGCAACTGGCCCGTCGTCGAGAGATTGACCTGACCGTTGTCGGTCCAGAAGATCCTCTGACGCAAGGGATTGTCGACGTTTTCGCCAAAGAGGGTCTCCGCGTCTTTGGGCCAAGAGGCGACGCCGCTGAACTCGAAGGCTCTAAGATTTTCTGCAAAGAGCTGATGCGTCAGGCCGGCATACCTACAGCCGAATTCCGGATCTTCAGGTCCGTTCCTGATGCCGAACGTTACGTGCTTTCACGTGATGTCTCCGTGGTGATCCGATCCAAGGGCCGCTCCAGCGTCCGTCAGCCGTTCGACTGCATGACCGCCGGCGAAGCCCTTCAGGCGATCGACCGGATCTTTGAACCACGCAACATGCAATCGCCCAACGTTCAGGTCGAGATCGAAGAACGTGGCGAAAAGCTGCTTTATAACAACGCCGCTGAAGCCAAAAAAGCGATTCTCGATCACCCGATCGGTCTCGTGGTCAAGGCCGATGGCCTGGCCGCCGGCAAGGGCGTGTTCGTTTGCAGCACCATCGGCGAAGCCATGTATGCCGTGGACCTGATGATGTCAGAGCGTGCCTTTGGGCGGGCTGGTGACAATATCCTGATCGAAGACCGGCTTGATGGTGTCGAAACCAGCGTTCTGGCCCTCACCGACGGCCGATCCATCCTGCCCCTGCCCTCAAGTCAGGACCACAAGCGTGCGTTTGATGGCGACAAGGGCCCAAACACTGGCGGAATGGGGGCTTATAGCCCTGCCGACGTGCTTAAGCCGGATGTCATGACCACCATTGAATCCGAAGTTCTGGTGCAGGCTGTTCATGCTCTGAAGCGAGCCCGTAAGCCGTTTAAGGGGCTGCTCTATGCTGGAATCATGCTCACGAATCAAGGGCCCAAGGTTCTGGAATTCAATGTGAGGTTTGGCGATCCTGAATGTCAGGTCTTGCTGATGAGGCTCAAGAGCGATCTGTTGAGCCTTCTGGAATCCGTCATCGACGAGAATCTGGATGATGCCAAAGTCGAGTGGGATGACCGGCCGTCGATCACCGTGGTGATTGCCGCTGAGGGGTATCCCGGAAAATACGTTCGTGGTCAGGTCATTACGGGCATCGACAAAGCCAACGCCATACCAGGCGTGAAGGTGTTCCATGCGGGAACGATCATCAAGCCAGGTACAGAAAACGCCCCAGGTGGGCCGGTGGTGATCTCCGAAGGTGGTCGCGTCCTGAACGTAACGGCTGTCGGTGACACACTTCAGGAAGCTCGTGACAGAGCCTATGAAGCCTGCTCAAAGATCGACTACCCCGGCGGCTGGTACCGCAAGGATATCGCCTGGCAGGCTCTGGAGCCAAAGTCAGAACCAGTATCCTCTGAATGATCTTTTGACGTGATCAGAGACAGGGATGATCGGCTAAACCGATGGTCCCTGTTTTTATTGACGAATTTATCCAGAAAATGCTCATTCCGGATTACGGGATGGTCTAATCCAGCACAATCGTTTTCGGGCCAAAGCCCGTGCTTCTAAATTCCAGGCCAACGGCCTGGAACTTTGGGAGGCTTCAACTTTGCTTGCCGCCTGAAGGGTCGCCATATTCGCGATCAGGATAGATTTGGCCGTAATCTCTTATCTTCAAATGATTTGCACGCCATCTACAGCAGTATGCATAACGATGCGATCCTGAGCTTTTCAGGCCACAAGCGAGTTATGGGGTCATACCAGCTCCCAGTCCGCTGGCCTGGGCTGTAGAATCAGAGCCCTTCAGGCTCAAACCCCAAACCTCTTGAAGGATTGGTTTAATGTCATGAATCCGGAATCAAAACTCATCAGACTTAGCAAGCACAGAGGACCACTCTCAATCCCATCACCCGGGAATCCAGCATGGGCCATGATGCAGTTCGGCACAAAAGTGCCCCCCATTTCAGGCAACGACTTACATGCTCTTCTGTACATTGGGTGCATGCCTCTTGTCCTATATCGATTCTCAAAGCGTATACATCCTTGGAAGAGCCTGACCCCATAAAACGAGTCACTTGAGGCGCACTAGTTCCTCAAATGTTGGTTTTTCAGCAGGTTATCCCCTGTTTTTTCGACGTTTTTGACACTTTACCACCCTAAAAGTCATCGTTTTGGACACAAATCTCGCCATTTTGACTGAAAAAACTCGGCTCTGACAGAGAGACTCGTGAGATTTTCGACGAAAAATCCGTAATCTCATGACCTCACAAACGCTTCTAAGGGGACTCATTTCAACCCCAAAAACGACGTTTTATCATGGCCAGACTCTCTGTCGCCTAGAAATTCAAAGTAAAAACACTCCATCGCAAAATAGCAACTCATGGATTGGATTCAATGCTTCGTTCAGGCGAAGCAACCCAACTATGAGAATCTTGATATTACAATAGCAATGACACCGTAATAAAAAATTAAACACGATATAATCAGGGTTTCCAGAGTTTTCAGGGACGAGTATTTAGCCTGGCGTATAATTCATTCGATTGGTATCATTGCGATTTCCTCGGCCTTTTAGATAATACAGGTATATCCTATCAACGATCGCTTCTATAGGGGCTTAAAGAATTTCGCTCCAAATAAAACGCAATCTTCGTGATACAGCACTCCGGAGTAAATAAAAACCCGTTAGTTCTCTTATGCTCCGTTCAATTTTGGCGACCGAATAGATCAACAAATCAATAATACAACAAGTCTTCGAATGCTTAATTCCAAGGATTTCCGTGTCATTATTTACTGATAGGAAAAACTTAACCTTTTGCGGAGGATTTTGATGACACATCATTCAATCCGCCTTTCTGGTTAAGCGAAGCCATTATACAACGCCTTTCATCTCGGCCACAATTTAACAAAGTGGCTGAGACCTTCATTAAAGGACAGGAAGATGCATCCGAATTCAAATGAGATCTACAACTGTTGTCAGAGTGCATTTCTAATGATTCTGCCAAGAATACAATCGCAGGCATGGCTCGCATTTCAGGGACTATCATTCGACTTGAAACAAGAGCTTCAATCGGAAGTCGTTGCCCACTGCTGGAAGTCATTTGTCAGGCTCTTTGAGTTGAGGAGACATGAAGATGTTCCCCCAATGACACTGGCCCGATTTGCAATTCGGGCCGTGAGATCAGGCCGAAGGATCGGGGCATCACTCAATATCAATGATGTCACATCGGACTATTGTCAAAACCGCATGGGTATAAGGTCAACCCATTTTTACAAGACCGATCTAAACGGTGATCATTGGCCGGAATCACTCATTGCAGACGAAAGGGCGCGACCAGATCAGCTTGTGATGGCTCGAATCGACTTTTCCGAATGGCTTCAGACTCTTAAACCACTTCACAGGAAAGTCGCAGAGCAACTCTCTCTTGGTGAATCGACGCATTCCACAGCCAGGATCTTCAACCTCTCTCCAGGCCGAATCTCACAAATTCGGCGACTTTTAGAACGATCGTGGCACAGTTTTCAAACAGAAGACTGTGAGGATTAATATCAAATCCCACTTGGAAACCTGATTCCGTGATACCACCCATCGAGGTCGATCACGGCTGGAAATAAGAATCAGCAAGGGGCTGGTCTTGCCATCTCCAATAGTAAATCGGAAAGTGAGTTCTCTATTGGAATCGGGAGAACCCATTTTAGAGTTCATTTCCATCTTCATAAGATTTCAGATTCTCTGACAATCTGATTTCTGACAGAAAATGTAATCAAGATTTATATTGCCAAAGTGGGCCACCCAGCAAGGTGGCCCACTTTGGTCCTCATTTTTAGATATCGGACGATGTCAAGTCGATTGTAAGCGATCTCGAGGAATATATTTGACTCCGTAGAGAACTTCATAATAAGATACACTGTAGGTTTAATCTCCCATTCACTTTGCATTAACGCACCGTCCGTCCAGGCTTGATCGTT
>CAMCFM010000095.1 GCA_945874095.1 Candidatus Kuenenia stuttgartensis | reverse complement strand
TCTTCAGCCGCCTGAGCACGACCATGCCATGCTGCAAGTGCTGCCACAGCCGCGCCTTTAGTTTCATAGGGCAGCCAGCCGGGGCCGAATCGGCGGGCATTGATCCAGCCCACTGCTTCCGGAAGCTGATCAGCTGCCGGACGCACCTGCGCCAGTGCCCAGGCCGCCCATGCTGTCGTAATCTCCGGGCCAACCACTCCGGCTGGCCAGTATCGCTGTACCGGATTGCCTGGTCCTGATGGAGTTGTACGACTGCGGGCCAGGAGTGTGTTGATCACCTCGTCGGCCAATGGACGGCGGTCGAGCTTCACCCAGGCCAGTGCCAGAGATGCCAGTTCCAGGCTGTCCAACTGCTGGCGATTCCTGCTCAGGGCATTCAGCTCTTCAAATCCAACCTGTCCGGTATATGCCAAACCGAGAAGCTGCCAGGGCCTTGATTGGCCTGCCGTTGTTTTGACATAGGCAGAGGCTTTCGTAAGAGTCTCGCCGGGATCGACCACGCCCGACTCTTTCGCCACAGCCAGTGCCAGTAGAACCTTGGCAGATCCCACAGGGTCGCTGCCCATCTGGTCGGTCGGGGCCTGAAGCCGCTTGGGGCCAGGAGCTGTCAGGGGCCATCCACCATCTTCATTCTGGCGAGCGATCAGTTCGGCAGAGAGGCCACGAATGCGGTCGACAAGTCGCCCTTGATCCACCGCATTGGACCCGCCCACCTGTCGGAGGTAGTTCAGGGCTGAGGTGACTGCCAGCAGATCGGCTGAGCGGTTGCTTGTGGTGTTCCACGGAGGAGGCAGAACGCAGCTCCAGCGGTCGCGCGGCATCGGCCAAAGCTCAGCACCCAAGGCAGCTTCCAGCACCTGACGTTCAAGAGTTGGAGCGATGGTGACCATCATCCCCAGATTTTCATAAGGGCGTCCTTCTGGTAACTCGATGAACACCGTCTGATCATCGCGCCCGCTGCCATGAGCCGTCGCAAGCACGGGGGTGCCCCAAAGGTTGGATGGGACCGTGAGTGCCTCTTTGTCCATCATCTCACCCGCTTTGGCGGTCACTTCGAAGCGGATCTCGCGAGTAGCCGGCACGGTCAGCTCATCAAAATGGATCGTTGTCACGCCGTCGGTTTCGAGCTTGACCGTTTTCGGATCGCGCACGGATTGTCCATTGGCATATCGTTCCAGAGTGATCGATACGTCTCCCTTCACTCCTGTGTGGTGAAGCCTTGCCGAAGGCTTGATCTTATCTGATTCCGTCACGTGGTTTGGCAGAACAAGTTCGATAAAGAACGGCTTACGCACGGCCAGCTCAGAAGAGGCCTGACCTACGAGGGTTTCCTTCGCAGTCACGCCCTTGCCGTCGAACTCATATTCACCCAAAGCGTTTGGGGCATTGATCGTGATCCTGGCTTTACCGGAAGCATTTGTGATGATCGACGGATTCCAATATGCCGTCTCGATGGTCTTCTCGCGTGCTGGAGGAGCTTCGCCCGGCTTTCCACCACCACCATCTCCTTCTGCAAAGAAGTTTGTGCCTGCCTGACCGGGCATTTCAAAACCATTGACTGAAGCCTTATCTTTTGATAACTCTCGCTTCGACGATTTTCCAGCCGATTCCGGGAGCTTAGGATCGCCAAACCCTTCATCCCTTTTCTCGCCGGCAGATCGGCCCCGACCACCACGTCCACCCGCTCCCATCATTCCACCAGCGACATAACCACCAGGCGGCGCAGCTGAAGCAGGTGCAACTCGTGCAGGAGCGGCTGGTTTCTGAGGACGCCCTTCAGCATCGGCCATCATCGGAGCAGCAGCAGGGGCTTGTACATTAAGTCCCAACGCAAACGAACGCTTTCTGGCCTGATCCACGCTGGCTTCGTTGGCCATCTGTGCTGACTCACGTTCAGCCTCTTCCACAATTGACTCAGGCACCCGAACCGTAGCCGGCATGTATTTAAAGATGTTGGTTGTGGTGGTCGCAAATGCGCCTATCCGGGACTGATCATAGAAAAAGCTCTGCAAATCCGGGCGATTTTCGCCAAACAGTCTCAATAGGGCTTTATCCACAAGACTCAGTGAAAGTTCCGCCTCGACCGGCTGACCATTCTGATCCGTTGCCGTCAGCTCCACTTCCACTGGCTGCCCTGGCTTGACCTGATCTGTGAGAGGCTTGATCGAGACCTTTAAGCCGCGTTCCGCACGCACGTCCAGCCGTGCCATATCCTGACGCTGATCCCGCATCCGAGTGGCGGTGATCGTCATGTTCGGAAACTGATTCTCGATCACTTTCCAGCGGAGCGTGTTATCGCCCACTTTGATCGGGAGAATCTTATAGCCCAGCATTCGGTCTGCTTCAAAACAGATCAAAACCTGGCCAGGCTGATGACGAGCGTGAAGCGTCACACTAGCGTCTGTTCCGAGCTTCCACTGAGTCTCTTCAGAGATCAATCTCAAACCGTTGGGGTCGTCGAGCCCGGAAATATCCAAAACCAGTTCGGTCGCCACAGGCCGGCCAAACCGATCCGTACCGAGCACCCGAACCACATGCGTTCCGCCCCTTTTATCCTCCACTTTCAACCGACCTACAGCATTGCCTGTGACGGCATCCGTATTGATCGTCTGGCGGCTGATTTCCTGCTCAATCACTCGCCCAGATTCATTCACCCTTCGCGACAGCACCAGTGCCAAGAGTTGGCCAGTGGGCTTGCCCAGAGCATCGGTGGTGTTGATCCTGACCGGAATGGTTTCATCCACCAGATATGTCGAGCGGGTGGTCGATAATTTGGCTGTGAAAGAAGCCCCAGGGATCGCAAACTGGGCCGCTGTGCTCACACCTTCATCAGGCAGAATTGCGCTGATGGTGTACTGACTGTTTTCGAGAAGCTCTTCGGATGACATCTCAAATGCGACAGAACCAGTCGCATCGGTCGTGAAGTCGTTGGTGCGGCCATCGGGAAAATGAACCTGTACCAGCCTGCCTGCGAGTGGAGTTCCGTAAGCATATCGGGCCACAACTTTTCCGCTGATTTTCTCTCCACGTTCGAAAATGCTCCGTGGAAGTTTCAGGCTCAGAACCACTTTGGGCAGTTCGTATTCCTCGACCATGAACTGGCCGCCAAAGCTCGATCCACCCTGCTGAAACAGTCGCACGGAGTATGCCCCCAGAGGAGCGGTTCCGTCGAGCGGCACTGTTGCTGAAAAAGTTCCGAATCTGGAGATTGTCACAGGCCGGCTCTCCAGCCTTCGCCCGCGGCTGTCAGCCACCTCAAGCGTATAAACGGAACCTTCGCGGGTCTCAAAGCGACTCTGATTGATCTCCCGAACAATCCCCCTCACCTGGACCGTCTGGCCTGGCCTGTAAGCTGGCCGGTCGGTCAGGATCATGGCCTTGGCAGACAAGCCCCGGGCAGACTCATTGGGCGTGGTGGAGGCTGATGTTGTGGCCACATGAGGGCCGTCCATCACCAGAACTCGGTGGTTGGATCGGTTCGCCTGAGGAGCTGTCCAGTCTTTCAGCAGGACTCCATCGGGGCCAGTCGCTTCGTCGATCACAACCTTGTTGCCATCGCTGATCAAAATGCGGGCCGCTGGCTTCGATTCGCCCTTCACCATGTTTTGTACGTAAACAAGCAACTGATCCCGTGAAGTTTTTACAATCGCGTCCAGATCCGATCCAATCACCATCGTCGTAGCCTGAAACGTTTTGTCGTCGGTAACTTTCACCACCCAGACACCCGGCAGTGCGATCGATTTCAGGTCGTATTCCACATCAACTGGTTTATACCGAGCATGACCAGGCACTTCCACGGACCATTCGGCATCGGGCTTCACCAGCCCAATATCGAGTTGTTCCACATTGCCCAGCAGATGCTTTTTCCGGAAATATGTCTCAGGATCAATTTTATAAGCCGTAAAACTCAGCTTTTCTATGTTTCTGGTACTGATCTTCAGCTTCGCTGTTTCGTTCGACCGAAAGACCCGGGGCGTGATCACGGCCAGACTCTTGTTCTCCATGATCGAAACGCGCTGAAGGGCCATGTTCCTCCACGGTTCATTCAAAACTGTTCGATAGGTTTCAATCGCAAGTGCCAGATCACCGATCTGATTTTCGTATGCCAGAGCCGTCTGATAACGAGCTTCGTCAGCCTCAATCGAACTCGGGAACCGCGCAACAAGCATCTTCCAGGAGGCCACCGCTTCCTTCCAGTTCTTTTCAACGGCGAAAGAATCGCCGACCCGGAACAGTAGTCTTGGAACGCTGGGCTGCAAGGGATTTGATGCAACAAATTGCTTGATGGAATCGCGAAATCCGGAATAATTCTTGTCGCGAATCCGTTTGTTGGCCCTGTCAATTTCAATGTCGATTGCGGCCTGAATGGCTTGTGCTGAATTTGATCCATCCGGGTACTTTTTGGAATAGTCCAGAAATGAAGCCTGAGCCTCATCATATTTCTCAATCGCACGTAACGATTCAGCCAGTTTAAATGCGGCCTCAGGCTTGAATTTGGAGAGATCCTTTCGAGCCGTTTCCGAATCCTCTTTAAAACTTGTTCCCGAAAGAAATTTTTGCCAGTGCAAAACGGCTTCGGCTGGCTTCTGAGCAAGCATGGTGCAAAGCACAAACGAAGCTCGCACAGCTCTGGGGTTGGATGGATCCGCTTTCAGAGCTTTTTCCGTGGAGGCCACAACTCTGGAAAGATACTGGGCATTACCGACCGGAAACGGCCTGACGGGCGTGCTGGCGACATTCGGCTTTAGCTCCAGCTCCCACTCGATCATCAACCCATAAGTCATTGCATTTGCATAAAGACTATCGGCTTTCAGGGCCGCTGCTTTGGGATCTTTCGGGGCATCCATTTCCAGCTCGCGAGCCAGATCCGACCAGGTTCGTCTGGCCAGATCAAAATCGCCAGCCCGATATTGTGCCAGCCCCAGATCAAAGTGTGCTGAGCGTTTACGATCCAGGCGTTTCTCCTGTTTCATCAGGCGGTCAAGGTCGTCGATCGCATCGGCGGGTGCGCCCTGATCAAGCGATAATCGAGCCAGCTGATAGGTCAGGTCGTCCTTCAGTGTCTGGCTCTCAGCCACTTCTAAAGCCTGCTCTAGAAACGGCTTGGCGGCGGCATAATCCGGGCTGATCAAAATTTCTGAAGGTTCGAGCAACTGGCGGGCAAAGCCTCGATAAACATTTGCCAGGGAATCCTTGCGCGTTCCACTCAAAAGCCGTTCCACATCGGCCCGGGCTAAAGCCTGCGCCTCAGCCGGCTTGCCAGATGCAAGTCTGGCGGATGCCAACTCGCCGCGAAGTTTGGCTGTCCAGGCTGTTTCAGGATCGGCTTTCAGGCGTTTTTCAATCAAAGCCGCCGACTCTTCCAGCTTGCCTTCCAGTCTCAAACTCAGGCCACGAACCAAGTCATGAAACGCTCGGGTTTGTTCGTCAGCAGGCGGTTTAGAAGTTTCAAGCCGGTCGATAAACGCACGGGCTTCGCTATACTTTTTGGCTTGTAATAGTCCTGAAATCTCACTTGGCCACTGCGCAACCAACGGTGTCTTGATGGCTTTGGGCTCAGGCAATTCCACGCCCGGCAGCTTGCCAGATGGCTTTTGAGCGATAACCCACGTTGTTCCCATCAGGCCAATGGCACAAATCGTGATAAAAGCCCTGAAATTCAGCCAGTCTGTTTTACGCATCAACGGCTCTCCCCATCAGAATCTGCCAAGCCATTCAACTCAACGCAGGTCGTACAATCCGTCTATGTTATGATATCATAGAACGAGTAGGCGTGTTGAAATGATTACAAACTCTTAAAAAGTTTTTCAGACACGAAAAACGACATTTATAACCCCGACCTGCGTCAATTTATTCTGATCAGTCAGGTCGCATGACGACTCACTGCCTAAATTTGCAGACTGATGAATCTGCAACTCTTACAGAATTTGATTGTATCCATGAAATCTATACGGAACGGATTCACCGATTCTTTTTTATTTATCACCCCAAATGGCGCACATACCTCATGCCTGAACTCATCTCAAACAATCATTTCAACCTGCCGAACACACCAAAAACAAGATCCCTGTCAACAGCAAGCTCAGTTATCGCGAATACCATCGAAAATGATCGTCAAATAATTTTATTTCCAAACGGTTTTAACAGCCGCAATCTGGCTCAATTCAAACAAACATTTTCTATAAGAAACGTCGCTCATATCTGCGACTTTCGGGACTCAAGCTGGTCTACAAGTAAAACCGAAGGTGCTCAGTTGCTGGTTTTCGACAGGCTTGGGGTCGGACTGCTATCGATTGATGATCCTCAGCAATTTCGCAACTTGAAAAATCATACCCAGAAAAACCATGTTTTACGAATTGTTCGTCCTGAATTGCAGATGCAACTCGCCCTTTCCCCTGATTCAGAATCGCTCCCATGTGATGAGTGGAATGCCTCTCAGGTAAAAATTCCTCCAAATCAAACCCCATTGACCAGTTCGCAAAGGGCCGTCACAAACTCAAAATTATTAAAAGGCTATGAGGATAATCAGAAACATAGCTGGGCCATGCAGGCTTGTGGGATCACTCAGATTCGATGGACTGGTAAAGGTGTAAAGATTGCCATTCTGGACACCGGCCTCGATTTCAATCACATGGACTGGTGCTCTCGACAAATCACTCACCGCAGCTTTATCGACAATTCCACTCACGATTTTCACGGCCATGGAACCCAGTGCGCAGGCCTCGCTGCTGGCTTTTCAAACGATCCATATGTCCCCCGATTCAGCGCCGCACCGATGGCCGACCTGCATATCGCAAAAGTTCTCAATCCTGATGGCAGCGGCCCTGATTCAGCCATTCTGGCTGGAATTGACTGGGCTCTTGGCCAAGGCTGTCAACTTCTGTCACTTTCCGTTGGAATTCAAATGTCAGACGCCAAGCCTGATCCTGTCTACGAACACGTCGCCCGCCGCTGCCTGAAGTCGGGGATGCTCTTCATGGCGGCTGCCGGTAACGATAGCCAACGGCCCGGCCTGATTCGACCTGTGTGCAGGCCAGCCAGTAGCCCTTCCGTGTTCGCCGTGGGTGCGGTCGACCGATTTCTCCGGCTCGCAAACTTCACAAACGGCAGCTTCCTGAATACCAAAGCCCAGATCGACGCCGTTGCCCCCGGTGTGGATGTTTTCACAACAAGCATAGGGGCAAAACCTTATGGCCGATTTTCAGGCACCAGCATGGCCGCCCCTTTATGCGCCGGCCTCGCTGCACTGCTTGTCCAGGACGACCCTGACTGCCTCGGTGGGCTGCTGTGGCAGCGTCTTGCAAGCCTGGCAAAGCGGCTGCCCCTGTTCTCAACCGATGTGGGTATGGGCCTTGTCTCACTTCCATCGATCAGATCCAAGGGTATGTGTTGAAAATGAGGATCGATTTGGCTGGCTTGGTATCAGAATTCTGACACAGATTTATCTCTCAAAAATGCCCTTGTCAGAAATGTTCACTTTGGTAAACTTCGCGACAGTGTCCGTCTGGTAGATGCGGTATGATTGGCCGATGCGCCTTGGATCATGCTTTGGAAAACCAGATGGAGTGTGACTGGACGCATCGCATTCGGACATCCCGCAAGGATGGGGGATCACCGATGACCGATTTAAAAAAATCATATGTCTGTGCCGGCTTCTGTGCGATTCTTGGATTCGCCACCGGCGTCAATGCTCAAACGCAGGCCACTACTGGCCGCACTGGCCTGGGCGGATTGCTCGGCCGTGGTAATGCCACTCAATCACAGGCGGCCGCTAAACCGCCAGCCACCGGAACTGCTCCGGGTGGACGTGTGTCGGCTGCCCCGACCATCGATCCAGCCGTAAAGCCAGCCTCAGGCAATGGCTCCTCCAGCATGAAGCCTGGTCTGCAAAACGCCCCGAAAGATTCGGGTGCCATTAAAACGAACGGTGTTTTGCCGGCCCTGACACCCGTGGACGAACTCTCTCGTTCCACAATCGTTCTGCCGACAGAGCCAGTTGAGCCTTACCTGCTCACCAAAGAGGCTGGCCCGTTCATGGTTCTGGCCCACACATTCCGGGGCCCTGATTCCGTGCGGTATGCCCAGGCACTCGCCATGGAATTACGCTCTGCCCATCAGCTTAGGGCTTACATCTTCTTCAAAAAGATCAAGCCCATGAACTCCAATGTTCGCGGAGTTCCTCCGACAGCCACGGCTGCCGATGGCGATGGCCGAATCTCTGAGCCGGAAATTTATCGCATCTACGACGAAGCCGCTGTGCTGATCGGCGATGCACCGACCATGAAAGAAGCTGAAGATCTTCTGAAGGTCGTCAAAAAGATCAAGCCCGTCACATTGGACAGCGTTCCCTCGCTCTTCCCATGGCGTGCCGGTGCTGGCCTCAAAAAAGCCATCGTCACGGCCAACCCGCTGGTGCCAGCTCAGCAACTTTTCGCTCGTGAGGCCGACCCTATGGTCGACCGCATGAATCGCGGCCCTCACTCGATTTATAACGCCCCTGGGCCTTACACACTGGTCGTCGCCCGATTCATTGGACGTTCTACTTTCGACCAGAACGACAAGGACTTCTTTGACGATTCCAAGCTGAAATCAAGCCCTCTGGCAAAAGCAACCGACGACGCTGAGCTAATGGCTGCCGAGCTGAACAAGGATCCTCAGCTGAAACAGGCAGGATATTCCGCCTATGTCTATCACGATCGCAAGAAAAGCGTCGTGACCCTCGGTAACTTCAATGCCAAGGTGGAACCGAACCAGATCATGAAAGATCAGAAGGTTCAGTCGATCCGTCAGCATCTGGACAAGCTGAATCAGAAATATCTGTCATCCGGCAAGTTCGAGACCCCGCTCTCGCCGACCGACATGATGGATGTTCCAAAACGGGCTGTCCAGCAAAAAACAACGACCGGGCTTTTCCAGTAAAAAACTCTGGTTCGTTTGAATCCAGGTCAAATCTTCAAAACGACCGTTCCCAACTCGGGTACGGTCGTTTTATGATGTCTACTCCGCTCCAACCATTCAGGTCAGACTCAGGAAAGCCCTTCGAAAATGTCGAAACGCCTTGTGATCGGTTCACGTAACGCCAAGAAGGTCAAGGAAATGAAGGCCTTGATTGTACCTGACTGGGCTCGACCGACCTGGGCGGACAGCTGGGAAATCGTCGGCCTGGATCTTTTCCCCAACGCCCCTGAACCTGAAGAAACTGGCGAAACCTTTGCTGAAAATGCGCGAATCAAAGCCTCTGAATTCGCCAAAGCGCTAGGCGAATGGGTGCTTGCAGACGATTCAGGACTGACCGTGGACGCTCTCGGCGGACACCCAGGTGTTTATTCCGCCAGATACGCCGGCTCCCACGGCGACGATTCTGCCAACAATGCCAAGATTCTCCAGGAACTCTTCGGTGTTCCATCGGCTGATCGCGGAGCCGCTTTCGTCTGCCAACTCGCAATCGCTGACCCCACAGGTGCAATTCGGCTCGAAGCCGGTGGCCAGTGCCGGGGCCGGATCATCGACTCACTCGAAGGTTCCCATGGGTTTGGCTACGACCCCCTGTTTCTAATCCCTGAATATCATCAGACGTTTGGCCAATTGCCAGCCTTGGTCAAGCACCAGCTCAGCCACCGCTGCAGAGCCTTTGAAAAGCTCCGCCGACTGATGAGCCATATCTGATCCAGGCCTTGGCTTTAAAAATCAAAATCAACCTTGTCCGCCAGCCTGCCAATGGAAAAACCTTTGGTCATGAACCAAAGGTCTGTTCCTAAATCGTGATCTATTTTAAAGCGTTCGCGAACGTTCTGCTGAATCGGATCAGGCAGCGTCCGCTTTCAATTTGCGACTGTTCTGAGGAACTTCGTCCTCTTCAAGTATCTCTTCACGACGTATCATCACGTCGGCCGGGGCTTCAATGCCTATACGAACGGAATTCCGATCGACTTTCACAATCGTGATGTGAACATCTTCGCCGATCTGAAACCGTTGACCGAGCCTCCTGCTCAGGACCAACATGGTGCAATCTCCTGAATATTCTATTGTCGTTCATCTATGTTGCGTCTATCCAAAGCCTGCCTTGGCATGCTTCATCCTCATTGGATTTGCAATCGCAATGCCAAACATCTAGAAATCACGAAAATTTCCTTGGAAATTCTAAACTTCCGGCAGTGTTCGACCGAAACTACCAATTTCATTCTCCAAACCCACCGGTTTTTTTGTCAAATTTACAATCCGGAATTACTTTTTTACAAAAGTTATTGTAAAAAGGTAAAAACGTTTCATCTCGCAAAAGCAATCGCTCGGAGCCATCTGTGCCCTATCCACGCCTCAAATGGCAAGCCAGCCTCATCACCGTGATTCTATTCGCCGTCATCTGGACGAATCTGGGGTGGTTTGGGCGCATGCCTGTAGGCGGCGACTCCAGCCGATTCGGGCTCGGTCTCATGGCCGACCTCTCCCAGGCCTTGGCCCAAAACCGGGTCCCGCTCTGGAACAGCCTTTGGGGCTACGGCTTCCCAGCTCTGGCTGAAAGCCAGCTTGGAGTCTTTTATCCTCCTCATATCATCCTCTATAAGTGCCTTCCACTTGAAGCCGCTTACACCTTCGACATGGCTCTGCATGCCCTTTGGGCTACCGTCGGGGCGTGGCTGATGGCCCGCCAGTCAGGCCGATCACCCGCCGCATCCGCTTTAGCCGCAATCACATGGGTCGCTTCCGGGTTTTTCCTCGTCCACGAGCCACATCACTGGGGATGGTCCACCGGCTCGTGGCTCCCCTGGATCTTTCTCGCCGGCCTCAGACTGATTCAGTCCAATCAATCAACAACGGCTGACAAGCTCAAAAAAACTCTCGTTCTAGCCGGTTTCATCGCCATGCCAGTTCTCACTGGCCACTTTCAGCTCGGCTTCATTGCCATGGTTTCCCTTGGGATCTTCTGGCTGGCCACGATCGTAACGCTTGATAAAACCACGAATACTGGCATGGGATGGCGTGGGGCACCCTACTTGCTGGCAGCGTTTGCAATCGCACTGGCACTTACCATGGCTCAGGTCTTACCCACCTGGGATCTGGCGCAACAGGCCAATCAACAGCGCGACTGGGAATATCTCTCAGGCTTTGCCGCACCTCCGACACACCTGATGGGGCTGATCGTGCCAGCTCTGGGCCGAACGGTCACATTCTGGCGTCCCTTGATCTGGGACCAGTTCCACACCTCGCCTGAAGAGCTTTTCTTCTACGTCGGACT
>CAMCFM010000094.1 GCA_945874095.1 Candidatus Kuenenia stuttgartensis | reverse complement strand
TTACCGAAGTATTGGGCCATCAGTCGATTCACAAAAACGCGAGCTGTGAGTGGATTTTCTTTTGAAACCAGCCACTTCGCCAAATCGAGTCGGTCCGGCGTCCGGCCTTTCAAATCAGGCTTGGGAAGATACTCCGGAAAGGCCGCCTTGACGACTTCGCCAGATTCATCCAGCCAGTTTCCGCGAGGCTGAATGCGCACGGTTCGCAATGTCTCGGCTTTTACCGAAACAAGGCACTTTGGAGTCTGGGCCAGAAGGGCAGCTTTTTGCTTCTGAAGCTCGCCCACAAGGCTACGCTCCTTGGGGAACTGCTTTGTCACACTGCCTCGGAAGTAATCGCTCAGGATCTTTTTCTCGGCTGGTGTTCGCTTGTCCGCCGGCTTTTTGAGATTCTCCAGAAACGCCATGGCTGCCTTTTTCACCGCCGGTGTGGCTTTCTCAGCCGGCTGCAGCTTGGCCAGAGCGGATTGATCCTTCAAAATCTCGAGCTCCCAGGACTTCTGTTCCTCGTCCAGCTTGGGGGCAATATCATCAAACGCTTTTTGGGCCGAATCCATCTGTTGATCAAGTGACGCCAGTTTTTCAGCTTGATCCAGAGTTGGCACTGGCATTCCAGAGCCTTGGTTACCGATGCTTGGCTCTTTGATGTCGGCAAAGAACGCGCCAAGCTGATAGAAATTGCGGGTGGAAATCGGGTCGAATTTATGGTCATGGCATTGGGCGCAACCGGTGGTCTGGCCCAGCCAGACGGCACCCACGGCACGAACGCGGTCGGCCAGGCTGCGAGATTCGTAATCTTTGGGCTGGGCTCCGCCTTCTTCAGTGGTTAGGAGGAGCCGATTGAAGGCCGAACCGACACGGGTTTCCTGATCGGCATCGGGCATCAGGTCGCCGGCCAATTGCTCGGTGGTAAACCGGTCGAATCGCTTGTTGTCGTTAAACGATTTGATGACCCAGTCGCGATAAGGCCAAACATTACGCGGATTATCGCTATGGTACCCAATGGTGTCTGCAAATCGGACCATATCGAGCCAGCCGATGGCCATTCGTTCGCCATGATGAGCATTACTTAAAAGGGCTTCCACCAGACTTTCATAGGCTTTAGGGTTGGCATCTGTCAAAAACTGTTGCATCCGCTGAGGGGTCGGCGGCAGGCCAATCAGGTCGAAATACAATCGCCGGGCCAGAGTTCTGCGATCTGCCTGTGGAGAGGGCTTTAGGCCAATGGCCGCCAGTCGCTTGCGAACCATAAAATCGATACCATTCACACCCTTCGGCACCGCTGGCTTTACAGGCTTCTCATAAGCCCAGTGCTTCTGATAAGTGGCTCCTTGAGCGATCCACTGCTTGATCAACTCTTTCTGAGCATCGGTCAGTTTCTTGTTCGACTTCTCAGGCGGCATCAGTTCTTCGGGATCCTGACTATGAATCCGGGCCAAGATTTCCGACTCTTCCGGCTTACCGGGCTGAATCACTCCGGCAGAGAGGGCTGCATCTCGATCATCAAGTCTTAACTTGGCCTCTCGATGCTTTGCATCAGGCCCATGGCAGGCAAAACAGTTGTCAGAAAGGATTGGTCGGATGTCGCGATTGAACTGAATTTCTGAAGGCTTGGGATCATCGGCCATAACCTGAAAACCGGACGAAAACCAGAGCCCGACCAAGCTGGCCAGAACACTCCATGACTTGGATTTCTGAGTTTGTTGCATTCTACGTTCCACAGGTTGGGGCCAGATAGACTTTGATGTATGTGATATAGAAGACATTATAAACCAATTCTAATGAAGAAACACCAACATAAACTGGTCAATTTGGGACTGGATCGGGATAACATCCGAATCGCATTTTCACCAGAATCGGTGGTGTTACTCGTTCAGTTCCAAGTGCGAACGGCTTTCGCCAAGCTCGGCTTAATCACGGTTCGCTTAAAAATCGGAAGTTATTTTCGGCCTGATCCTCAAGCATCTTGCTTACGACACCGATTCCGGCGAAACTTGATGAATCGATCCTCCAATCTCCCGTCTCACCCATAAATTCTGGAACGCTTCCGATGAAGTCAAACCGACGTCAGTTTTTTGCAGTCACCGGTGCCGGCGCAGCCGCTGCCTGGATGCCCACAATTATTCCCGCTCGGGCTTTTGGGGCGAATGACCGTGTTCGTACTGGTCATATCGGGGTTCGTAATCAGGGTACGAATAATCTCAAAGAACTCCTCAAAAACAAGAACGTGGATGTGGTCGCTGTCTGCGATGTAGATAGCGATGTTCTGGCCAAAGCCGTCAAGCTGGTTCAAGACTCAAAGAAAGAACCGATTAAGGCTGAGAAAGATTTTCGGGTCCTTCTTAACGACAAGTCGATCGATGCCGTGGTGGTCACAACGCCCGACCACTGGCATGCCATCCCTACGATTGAAGCCTGCATGGCGGGTAAGGACGTTTACTGCGAGAAGCCATTGTCACTGTTTATGACCGAAGGCCAGGCGATGGTGGAGGCGGCTCGTAAATATAATCGGGTGGTGCAGACAGGCACTCAGCAACGTTCTGACAAACGCTTCCGTCAGGCAGTGGAAATTGTCCGAAGTGGACTTCTTGGCCGGATTGAACGGATTCGAGTGGGAATTCCTGGCGTGAATTTCACTGGTCCAGCTGTGGCTGACAGTACCCCACCTGTCAATCTGGATTACGACCGCTGGCTCGGACCTGCTCCGAAAAAGGCTTATAACGAAAAGCATGTCCATTATCTGTTCCGTTTCTTTTGGGATTACTCCGGCGGTCAGATGACCAACTTCGGAGCTCACCATCTGGACATTGTTCAATGGGCCCTGAACATGGACAACAGTGGTCCTTTGGAGATTTCCGGCAAAGGGCAGTTCCATAAGGACAACTGGTACGAAGTGCCTGAAAAGTTCGAAGTGACATACACTTACGAAGGCAACCTGAAGGTGATTGCCGGCCAGGATCAGCCACCTGGTGGAGTCGTTTTTGAAGGTGCCAACGGCGATCTTTATGTGACCCGTTCGAAGATTACCTGCGACAAGAACCCAGACATTCTCAAAGCCGAGATCCCGAAGGAGAGCCGGGTGACGGTGAGCGATAACCACTTCCAGAACTGGGTGGATTGTATTAAGAGCCGCGAGAAGCCGATTGCCGATGTGGCGATTGGACACCGATCGGCCACGGTTTGCCATTTGGGCAATATTGCGGTCAGAACCGGTAGAAAGCTGCTTTGGAATGCCGAACGTGAATTTATTCAGGGCGACGACGAAGCTCAAGCCATGCTTTCAAGGCCATATCGCGAGCCTTGGGAACTGAAGCGGAGTATCTGAGAGAGCATAAAATAAGGAGGGGCGCCATGGTGATTCATGACGCCCCTGACTTTTCGATTTCCAGAGGTATTTAATCCACAAGTTCCAGAACTGTCCAAAGGCTGGGATCTTCGGCGACTGGGAATTCCAGGCCAGGGCCGAGCCTTTGCCAGTCGCGTCCGGGGGCTTGTATGCGATAGGCCAGGCCGAGCATCCGATTCACTTCCACGTCGAAGCCGTTTAAGGCTTCTGATGTGAAGAAAATGGCCAGCCGAAAGCCGCCCAGTTCGTTGGTGGAGAGGTCGGTAAAAATCGAATCGCGATCCGCCACAGGGGCATCTGCAAGGGCCCGGTTGATACGGATCTGGCTTGGTTCTGCTCCAGGAGCCATGGACTCTTTAGGGCCGCGCTTTCGGGCGATCACGATCGTGGGATCAAATTCAAGCCGGAATTGATGGCAAAAGCGAGTCGCTCTGTGTACGTTGCGCGTGTTCCGGGTGTCGATCCAGAGATTTAATTTGACCAGCCCAGGTATGACTTTCTTGGGGCCTTTGTAATCGAAAACGAAGGCAATACCGGTCGTAGACCAGCCGCACCTGACATCAAGCCAGTCGGGTGCCCCACCAAGGTCTGAGGAACTGACGAGCTTAAAATCAGGCCCCAATTCGCACATTGTACCGGGCACGTTCAGCTTGCCAGGCAGATTATCGAAGCGACGAGCCAGATTTTCGAGTTGAAAATAGAAGTCGGCTGGAATGTTCACTGGAGCAGCAGACACGGCGTGAATCCTTTCAACGACCTTGGGAGCGACCGGAACCGACGCCAAATCCGGCAGGAACCGTGGTATTCATGGTGGTCCCACCAGGCTGGATCAGGTTCAGAAGGTTGACCATCTCAACGGCAGCTTCAGCGGCTTCCGCGCCTTTATTGCCAGCCTTCAAGCCAGCCCGATTCAGGGCCTGTTCGACGGTTTCGGTGGTCAGGATACCGAAAATCACAGGAATTCCGGTCTGAGTGGAAGCCTGCATCACACCAGCTGCAGCCTGGCCGGCAACGTGGTCATAGTGTGATGTTTCGCCGCGAATCACGCAGCCGATACAAACTACGGCAGAATACTGGCGGGTTTCGGCCAGTTTTCGGGCGACGAGAGGGATCTCGAACGAGCCAGGAACCCATGCCACGTCGAGTCGGTCAGGCGAGACGCCGAGTCGGGCGAACCGATCGCGACAGCCATTGAGCAAAGGCTCGGTGACCATCTGATTGAACCGGGCCACGACGATGGCGAACCGGCCTGGTGGTGGTGAAAGATCGCCTTCCAGAATGTTCATGTTTTGCATGGTGAGATGATCGACCTGAGGTTTTGGGGCCCGCTGTAATCCAAAATGGTGTTACGACAAGTTCATGGCCAGCAGGAATTCGGCGTTCGACTTGGTTTTCTTCATCCGGCCGGTGAGTAATTCCATGGCCTCAACCGGGTTCATATCGTTGAGAACACGCCTCAAAATCCAGACCCGGCGGAGTTCTTCAGGATCCATCAGCAGCTCTTCGCGGCGGGTGCCCGACTTGTTGATGTCAATCGCTGGCCAGACCCGCTTCTCGACCAATCGGCGGTCGAGGTGAAGCTCCATGTTACCCGTGCCTTTGAACTCTTCAAAGATCACGTCGTCCATCCGGCTGCCGGTTTCCACCAGAGCAGTGGCCAGAATCGTGAGGCTGCCGGCCTCTTCCATCTTCCGTGCCGCACCGAAAAACCGCTTCGGCTTTTGGAGGGCTGAAGCGTCCACACCACCGGTCAGGATTTTGCCAGAGTGTGGCGCCTCTGTGTTATAAGCACGAGCCAGACGCGTGATGGAGTCGAGCAGAATGACCACGTCTTTACCGTATTCGACCATCCGCTTGGCTTTTTCGATCACCATTTCGGCGACTTGAATATGCCTTGAGGCAGGTTCGTCGAACGTGGAGCTGATCACTTCGGCATAAGGGCCACGCACGGATCGTTCCATATCCGTCACTTCTTCCGGCCGTTCGTCGATCAGCAGAACCATCACATAGCATTCCGGATGGTTGGTCAGAACGCTGTTGGCAATCTTCTGCAAGAGGATCGTTTTGCCAGTCCGGGGCGGGGCGACAATAATCCCCCGCTGGCCTTTGCCGATGGGGCTGACGAGGTCCACGACACGCATGTTGATGTCCGGAGTTTTGGGAGTCTCCATGAACAGTCGGGTTTGCGGGTGGAGCGGGGTCAGCTCTTCGAAGGGCACGATTTCCGCGTGCTTTTCAGACGGCTCAAAATTGATCGCGTCCACTCGCAGGAGTGCGAAATATCGCTCATTTTCCTTCGGAGGACGAATCGTACCGGCGACTGTCGCACCTGTTTTCAGCCCAAACCGGCGTATCTGGCTGGGCGAGACATAAATGTCGTCAGGGCAGGGGAGATAGTTGTAATCAGGGCTCCTCAGGAAGCCGAATCCGTCGGGCAGAACTTCAAGCGTACCTTCGCCGAACATCAAGCCGTTCTGCTTGAGGCGTTCTTTGAGGATCCGGAAGATCAAGTCCTGCTTCTTCAACCCCATGAACTCAAGCAGACCCTCAGTCCGGGCTGTTGTGATCAACTGGGGCATGGTCATCTTCTGGAGTTCCGTGAGCTGGAACTCATTGCGCTTGAGTTCCTCTGCACGTTCCTGAAAACCAGCATCGACCTCGTCAAGCTCTTCTTCATCCATACCAATGATGGAGGAACTGGTTGGAATCGAAACCGAAGACTTTGAAGCTGGTTTGGCAGCGACCGCGCTCACTTCTTCGATAAGTGGATCGGCTAAAGGTGCTGGTTCTTCGTCCACAGTTCCTTCAGAATCCGTATCGATTGAATAGGCTGAAGGTGGCTGGGCGATGGTCGGTGCAGGCTCGGCTGTCTGACTTTTTGAAGGCCCACGACCACGTCCCTTAGCCCCCATTCGTCCCTTCAGGCCAAGGCTTGATTCGGGAACGCTCCGCTCCCTGAATCGGACTTGCTTGGAGAACGATGGGGCGGATGAATTCCCATCGGGATCAGCCGTGGATTCTTCCGGCAAGCCTGCCGATACTCGTCGGGAAGGGCTTGCCGGTGGGTTGTCTTTGCGGTTAAACGAGTCGTCGGACATGGGCTGAATTCTCGCAGTCAGAACGGAAACGCGGAATTAATGCGAAGTCGTGTCAGGTGACCAGAACGGTGGGTTCGTATTCCATCATCTTTATCATCAACAGGATGGATCCTGTAGCACGATTATTTTTGAGGTGGTCGCGGAGGTCTACCGCCCGATCTTCTCTGTTTCGGTCTTTCAGGGGAGAGTTCTTCGATCTCGTCTTCAATCAGGTGGCTGTAATCAGGGGCCGCGGTTTTGGGCCTCGGCACGGCTGGAGCAGCCTTGGTGGATGGATTGAGACGTGCCCAAATCCGATCGACTTCTTTCTCAAGTGCCACGTCATCTTCACTGTCAGGATTTTTAATGACAATCTGCGACTGGTTTTTCTTCAATTCCAGTGGCCATTGGGCAACTTCGCGGCGATCCATTTCGTCAGGTGTCCAGTCGCGCTGGAGCTTTACCCGCTTGATTCGGTCCTTACGCGGTGCATCGACAAAAACCACCATGTCGCAGAGGTCGTTCCAGCCGGCTTCATATAAAACGGCGGCGTCCAGAACAACGATCGGCGGGGGCAGTCGCAAAGCGCCGGGCTTTGGAGAGACTTGCCGGGAGAGCCTTGAAATCACCCGCTCAAATGTAGTGCGCATCCGCGGATGGAGTGATTCTTCGAGGGCTTTGCGAGCATCATCGTTCGCAAACACAATTGCGCCCAGGGCACGTCGATCAATTTGACGCGTGCCATCGCCCAGGTCAGGGCCGAGGATGTCTGTCCCAAACTTTCGGACAAGTGTTTCCTGAACAGGACCTTGGTCGAGCAGGGCATGACCCACGGAATCGGCATCGATCACAGTGGCTCCGCGTTTGGCAAGCAGTTGCGCGACTCGGCTTTTGCCTGACCCCATGCCTCCAACTATTCCGAGAACCCGGATCGGCCTGGTAGGAGCTTTTCGGTTTCTCCGGCGATCTGTACGTTTCTCAAGACGGCGGCCGCCATGACCCTCGCCAGAAGGGCTACCGGTACCATAATTCGTGTCTCGCAGCCGCTTCATCAGTGCCAATGCCTTCCAAAGATTTCACCGTCGTGATCGCCGAAATTCAAGGAAATTCGAATTGCGACCAGACCAACTTCGTTTGCCACGCAAAGAATCGAGAATACCCCTGAATATGCCACTACTGGCTCAACGGACCGCAACAGCATGTATGATTGGGGGGAATTTCCGAGTCGAAGTGCCCGAAAGTTGGTTGTGTGAAGAGACTGAAATCTCCATCAACACACTTCTATAATAATGAGTTGGACATTCGATTGCAAGCGAACTGTTCAAATTGGTGAGAATCTTCGCAAATTTTTGGACCCAGCAGAGACTCGTTTTTCTATCATGGGTATCCATAATTTCGATCGCTGGCAAAGGTTCTTGCGGCCTCCAGTAAGGAACAGGCGAGAAAAAACTTCTGCTTTTAAGCGAACCGTTGCCAAGCACAACTTGGCTGTTATCTAGCTGGTCTTGGCGCAAGCCCCGGTTATTTATCTTCCGCGAACCGGCGGCTGCTCCAGCTGGCTGAAATCCCAAACCTTTAGACATATTAGTGTTATGTCATGAATTTGGAGTCAGAATCGATCAATGAAATCATATAAATACGACGACTCACAATCCCATCACCCCTGAATCTGGTATGAGCACTTTTTCCGTATTTGTTTAAAATTTCAGCTGATGGCTCGATTCATAACCCCTGAAACTTGAATTCAACGATCGCGAAATCATCCGAAAGGACCATTTCACCTTGCGAATTCCGGGCACTCACCAAAAGATGTTCCATGGGCGATGACATTGCTTCTGGAGGATCTTCTGCAAGCAGTTCTTTTAAATCTTCGAAGCTCCACATGTTACCGCTTTGGTTGTCTCGAATCTCATAGACACCGTCAGAAAAAAGATAGAGCCTGTCGTCCGGATTGAGCGTTACAGATTCATTCTCGTAATCCATTTCATCAATCCCGATAAACGGGCCGGTGGATGGCAGTTCATCCACAATTTTGGAATTGCCCCTGACGATCAGGGCAGGTGGGTGACCAGCTCCAGAGTATTTCAGGGTTCGAGTTGGTGCGTGATAAACGCCGTACCAGATGGTGAAATATTTACCGGTCTTTGGATCCAGCGGATAGATTTTAGCCAGTTCCGCGAGGACTTGCCCGGGATTTTGGAAGTCCACGCCGGGCAGAACCTGGCGTCTCAGCATATCACCCACAGAGATGGAGAGCAGGCAAGAGCCGACTCCGTGGCCGCTGGTGTCCAATAAGTAGAGTGCGAAGTGGTCGGCATCCATCGGCCAATAGCCGAAAATATCGCCACCGACCATGCTGCAAGGCTCAAAAATCCAGTTGGCCTGAATCGGACCACTTTTGATCGGATCAGGCAGTTGGCCAAGCACATAATCGGCGGCCTGAATCAGGTCGTTGGCAATCTGCTGGTACGCGTTATTGCGCTCTATCATCGCCCGATAGGCTTTCGAGTGATATCGTACGCGAGCGAGCAGTTCGAGCCGATCCGGCAGCTTCACGATATAATCGTTGGCACCTTCAGCGAATGCGTCGGCCTTGACTTTGGGGTCTTCCGTAGCCGAGAGCATGACCAGCGGAATCTCCTGAGTGCGCGAGTCATCTTTAAAGAGCCTCACCATTTCAAGGCCTTCCACGTCCGGCATTACCAGATCCTGAAGGATCACGGTCGGCTTAAAGCTGAGTGCTTTGCTCATGGCCTCGCTGGCGACCGTGCAAAACGCAACGGTAATATCCGATTCCTTCTGGAACATGGCTTCCACCATGAGACAAAGAACGCGGGAGTCATCGACAACCAGAACCCGGCATTCCAAGGGTGACTTGAGCATGAGTCTGACAGGCTCCTTTATCGTGGTCTCAATGCTGTTTGTCTGGGTCGTTTACGATATGTTTTACCATCTTATCATGAGAATGAGACCGCAGATTTAAAACATTTATTTGCGATCGAAAACTTTCTGCATTGAGTCCTGTCACGTTTCGGTCTATCATCGCGTAATCAAGATCAAAAACCCGCCTGATCCAGAATCCTCTGCTCTCCAAAACTCCTGGTGTCAGACATCTCACAATGAGCCAGCGGATTTCCCAGCCGATCTGCACGCGAAAGCCAAGGAAATAATCAGAATGAATGTTAGCCTACGTCGTCATTTGAATCCAGTTTTCTGGCTTTTGCCTCTGTGCCTGATCTGCTCTTCAAACGCACGGGCAGACTTGCCGGAAGTGGCTGAAGGCTTTGAAATCCGCTTGTTTGCAGCCGTTCCAGCCGCGACTTTCCCCTGCCAGGTGGCCACGGCATCGGACGGAGCTTTGTTTGTGGCAGAAGATCCGATGGATCAGGTTGGCCCTTATGAAGCCGATCACGGCCGGATTGTGCGATTCGCTCCGGGCAAGGATGGCAAGCCATCCAGCGATAAGCCCACGATTTTCGCTGACAATCTCCGTGCTGTCTTCGGAATGGCCTGGCGAGACGGTGCCCTTTATGTCATGCACATGCCTTATCTGAGCATCTTTCGCGATACGGATGGCGACGGTAAAGCTGATCAACGCAAGGACTTGTTCAAGGATCTCGGGCCTGGCCCCAAATCGCTCAACGACCACATCGTTAGCGGCCTTCAGTTCGGCATGGACGGCTGGCTTTATATCAGCGTGGGCGACAAAGGTATACCCGGAGCGACACGTCCTGAGGATGGCAAGAAGGTTCAGATCAAGGGCGGTGGAACGATCCGCTGTCGTCCGGACGGTACAGGCCTGGAAGTGATATCCAGTGGGACGCGCAATCACCTTGAGCCGAATCTGGATAGCCACGACAATCTCTTCACCTACGACAATACGGACGACGGCGAAGGTTGGTGGACGCGCGTCACTCATCACATCGATGGAGGCTATTATGGATATGCCTATGACTATCACAACTATCGCCACCGGATGCTTGACCGGATCGTCGAGTATGGTGGTGGATCCCCTTGCGGTGGTGTGGTTTACAAAGAAGATTCGTGGCCTGAGAAATATCAGGATATGGCGTTTTGGGCTGAGTGGGGCAAACGCGAAGTGCGCGGCATCAAATTCAAGCGCAAGGGTGCCTCCTACGAACTTGGTGAACTGGTTGAGTTTGTAAAGCCTGGGAAAGTGGACAGCTTCAGGCCGATTGACTTGGCGATATCCTCTGATGGATCCACGCTTTACATCGCTGACTGGTCGATGGGTGGCTGGAATAACAAGACCGAAAAACTGGGCCGGATTTATGCCGTCACCCCCAAACAGCAAAAGCCGCTGGCCCCACGAGGCAAGAATTCGGACACGATTACGGACCTGATCAAGCAGCTTTCACACCCTGCTTTCGGCGAACGGATGCGTGCCCAAAATGCCATTATTGCAAAGGGTTACAATAAGGAATCTGTGTCAGCCATTCAGGCCGCACTGTCCAGCCAGGCTACTTCCATGCTGGCCAAGCGGCACTTGATCTGGACACTGGAAGGTGTGGCGGGCGGTGGACCCGATTCCACCCTGCCGATTATCGAGCAGCTCGGAATTTCAACCGATGCCGATGTGCGAGCTCAGGCCGCGCGTGCTTTGGGGTTGCGTCAGCCTGCGATTGCGGTGGATCCGTTAAAAGCTGCTTTGAAAGATGCTTCGCCGGTCGTCCGGCTTCAGGCTCTGATCGCACTGGGGCGTTTGGGAGATGAATCGGCCATCACGGCCATCGTGCCAATTCTTGGCGATTCCGATCCCTATCTTGATCACTCTGCAAGGGTTGCGCTGCGACGCATTGGCCATTTCGACGAATCGGCCAAGG
>CAMCFM010000093.1 GCA_945874095.1 Candidatus Kuenenia stuttgartensis | reverse complement strand
CCGTTGGCCTGCGACCCTTATCGCACAAATGCTTCGACGGGTGCGTTTATCCTGATCGACCGTTTGACGAACAACACGGTCGGTGCCGGCATGATTCTGGAGACTGGCAGCAGCCGGGTTCTGGGTGATGTGTGGGAGACGGAGCGAGCAGTCAATTTGAAGTCACGCGAGAGCCTGATCGAACCGGCTGAACGCGAGCAGCGTTTTGGCCAAATACCAGTGACTGTACTCCTGGTGGGTCTAACTGGTAGTGGTAAGAGTCGGATCGCCTACGCGCTGGAACGTCGCCTGTGGGACGAAGGCCGTGCCGTGACCGTTCTTTACGGCCAAAGCATGCGTCAGGGGCTGAACCGCGACCTGGGCTTTACGGCCGACGATCGTTCGGAAAACCTGAGACGATCGGCGGAAGTCGCAAAATTGATGAACGATGCCGGCGTGATCACCATCGCGGCGTTCGTGGCTCCGCACGAGTCGGTGCGTGAGAGGGCGAAGCAGTTGATCGGCCTTGACCGCGTTCTGGAAGTCTATTGCACAGCCCCGATGGAGGTGCTGCGAGCTCGTGACCAAAGCGGCGCTTATAAATTGGCTGACGCCGGCAAGATCGCTCAAATGCCGGGCGTAACAGCAACGTTTGAGGAGCCGAAAACGCCAGATCTCGTTCTGCAGACCGACGAGATCAGCGTCGAAGAGAGCGTCACCCGGATCATCGAGCTGATGAAGACTAAGGGCTTTATCAACGCAGGTTCGTAAAGTCGTTGGTTCCTTGCTGATACCGGGGTTAGATGCAGGGCGCTAGCTGACGGTTTCGGCGTTAGAATCTAGCCGCAGGGCGCTAGCCCCCGGTTTCGGCGATATACAAAACCAACCGGGGCTAGCGCTAAGACCGGCTAGACAACAGCCGGAATGTGCTTGGCCACGGTTCGCTTAAAAGACAGAAGTTGTTTTCGGCCAGTTCCTTAAGGCTTGACCCGAGCCCAAACGCCCAGCGTGCGACCGCTGCCTGACTCGCTCGAGAATTCGGTTGGCCTCTCGCCGTCCGGCGGACCGTTACACACGACCATCATATCGCCCTCGAACTTGATAATCTGCCGGATCGTCTTACCGGCGTCTGGGCCACGGTCGAGCTCGACATCTTGCTGATTGGGCGTTTCCTCCGAACCAAACCGGGCCTTCCCTTTCATCACCTCGACACCGTCATGGGTCAAAGTAAACTCGTTATCCACCGAGGTCACTAAAGTCTCCCCATCAACCGGCTGGCTCTTGCCATCAATCACCATGGAAACCTGTCGCCAACTCTCTCCCGTGTTCGATTCGTTGCCTGAGAATCGTCCGCCGCTCTTCTCGTTGAGCTTCATCACGAAGACGGACTCGTCGTAAATCCGTCCATCTCGCCATCGCTGAATGATGACGAATTTTCAACTTGATCTGAAATCTGGGAGTTGAGTCTGCGTTTTGAGAGGAGCCCGACGACGTTTCGTAATTCTATATTTGATAGTGTGTTATGTAGGCCATGCCCCCTAGTATGGCGGGCTTTGGTTTTGATTGAAAAGGCTAAAACTCAAATCGGTCAAGGCGACCGGGTCGACAGAAATAACGGTTGTCACTCAACAACTGTCTCAGCCCCAAGCCATTCCGATGGGAAGAAGGTGTAAACTGCAATTCCCACCACAACAACTGCCAATATCAAAGACATCGTGAAAATAATCGGCCTCCATGGGAAATTATCCCAATAGTTTTGCCGTTTCCATTGGTTCAGGGTAGCTGATCTGGAATCGAATATGTAATTCGAATCATCATCATCATCATCTTGAATAGCCGCTTGCTCTGCGAGCTTTCGCAAGAGCGGACTCACTTCCACCTTCTGCGGCTTTTTAGGCTCGACAGCAGTTGCAGTTGTCGCTGTTGTCTTGACTGAAGGCTTGGCCTTGGCGTTTTTCTTGTCCGAGGCATCTTCGTCCTCATCCACAGGTGCCAACGAAATGTTGTCCAGATTCACACCTGCCAGATTCGACGGACCAGGCGCTACCCAGGCTGGGGTTTCGCGAATCTCATCCAGTGTGGATAAGGCTTCAAACCTTGTCGCAGAATTCCCCAGAAAACTGTCCGCACGAAATGAGTCCTGCGAACCACTCGCCAAATCCTGTTCGATCGTTTCCAAAAGCTGAGCTACCAGCATGGCAGACGATGGACGGGCATCTGGTTCTTTTTCAAGAAGTTTCAGAATCAGGTTCGACAGACGTGGCGGAATCTGTGGATTGTGCTCATTTGGTGGAACGGGTTGATCTATCGAGAGGCTTCTCAGGATCGCCAGATTGTTCGAGCCTCGGAATGGAGGCTTCCCGGTCACCATGCGGTAAAGCACTGTTCCCAAGGAGAATAAGTCGCTCCGGCCATCCAGATTCAAGCCCGCTGCCTGCTCTGGCGACATATAAGCAGGCGTACCGAGAATCACGCCTGTCTGGGTGATATTCGGATCAGCTGAGTCAGAGATTCGGGCCAGACCAAAATCGAGAATCTTAACCCGGGAACGAATCGTTTCGAGCCAAATGTTTGATGGTTTGATGTCACGGTGGATCAAGTTGCAGCGATGGGCCGCATCCAGTCCTTCGGCAATCTGGCGGCTGATGCGAACCGCTTCCAAAGGCTGGATGATCTTATGTTTGCGAATCAAATCTTCGAGTGTCTGGCCTTCCAGATATTTCATCACAAGGTATGGGACACCGTTGTGATCGCCCACCTGATAAATCGTCACAATATGGTCGTGGTCGATGGCCGCAGTCGCGCGGGCCTCAAGAATGAATCGTTGGCGCGAAGATTCGTTCTCGGCAATCGAACGCTTCATCACCTTTAGTGCCACGGAACGATGCAAATTTGCGTCCCAGGCAAGGTAGACCACACCCATCCCACCTTCGCCCAGAATCTTGGAGATCCGATATTCCCGGAGACGACCAAGTTCATCGGCCGATTCCGGTTGGTCGAGCGTCCCAGCCTCTCTCTTCAAAATCATCGAAGGAGTCGCTTTGACTTTTTTCTGAGGCTGGGCTTCGTTATTTAAGTCCACGCGTGAAACCACTTCTTTTGGATGGATCGATGAAGACCGTTCGGTGATGGATTGTCTGAATCTGGAACCGGATTCGAAAAAGGCGAGTCGTGTATCCCTGTGTGAGGCTCTTCGAGCATTCGCAGAATCGCTAAAATAGGCTCAATCTCGTATTCTCACGATGACTGTGAACAATTCGCAGAGATGATACATTTATCGATTTCACGTCGGTAGAGTCTAGCCGACTTATGACTTGAGCACTGATTCTAATATATCAGAGGCGTCAAGTGTTACGTTTTTTTATGGCCTCAGAATCTTTTTTCGATGACTTCGATCCACCCGGGTTCAAAAAGCCGTGAAATTCCTCAACGCGTTTGAGCCTGACTCTGACTTTTCGCTATTCAATTCTGCCAAATCTGGATATGTTGGTGGACCTGGACTTATGATGACTGGCTTGTGATCGTGCCTTGGGTGATGGAGAAGTTGAATGCTGGATCAGGAACTTTCCTCTGCGATTGATGCTGTTCGCAAAGCCGCTCTGTTTTGTCATAAGATCCGTACAGAAAAGCGTATAAGACCGTTAGTAAAGCTCGACGGAAGCCCTGTGACCAATGCCGACTTTGGCAGTCAGGCAATCATTGTAAAGTCTCTGAGGAGCATCTTTACAACCGATCTGATCATGGCTGAAGAGACCGCTTCCGTTACCGATTTCCAATCAAGCCATGAATTTACATCCGAACTGCTGCACGATCTGGACTCGGCCAAAGCCCCGTTTCCGACCATCGAAGCCCTCGTCAGTACCATCAATCGTGACCCTCTCGATGGCAACGCGGCAGGCACGATCACCGATTCATGGCGTAACCGCTATTGGGTGATCGACCCAATCGATGGTACGAAAGGTTACCTGAAAGGTGGCCAATACGCAGTCGCACTTGGACTGATCGAAAGCGGAGAAGTCAGAGTGGCTGTTGTGGCATGCCCGGAGTTCGTAATCCCAGGCCGTCACGAGCATGGCTGGATTCTGTTCGCTCAACTTGGCAAGGGGGCTTTTGCAGTCCCTCTGAATGAAGATGCTGAACCCGTCGCAATTCATGTGCGAGCCAATCAGCCTGGTGAACTTCTCAGCATGTGTGAATCACTCAATCACAGCCCTCATGGAACGAGCGGTCAGGTGGCAGCCAACCTGGGGATTCCCGACCAGAATATTTCCAAGATGGACAGTCAGGCAAAATACGCGGCTGTCGCTTGTGGAATTGCCGACATGTACCTGCGTCTGCCGACGTCAACATCATATCGTGAAGCGGTTTGGGATCATGCGGCAGGTGTCCTGATCATCACAGAAGCGGGCGGAACTGTCACAGACACCGACGGCCAACCACTGGTCTGGACCGACTCACGTGATTGGGACGGCAACCATCGGTTCGCTCACGGTCGGGGCGTGGTGGTCACAAACGGTCAAGTGCATCAGACAGTTCTGAACGCGATACGTCACGTCTTAAATGATTCAAAGGATTAAGCTTTTATGAGAATTTTAGTCGTTGGTGGAGCCGGTTACGTCGGCAGTCACTGCTTGCGTCACTTGATCTCAAATCACAATGATATCTGGGTTTATGACAATCTAAGCCAGGGCCACGCCGCCGCCGTTCCTGAGGGACGGCTGATTGTTGGCGATTTGCTGGACACGGGCAAATTGATCGAAACCATGAAGCAGCACGACATTGAAGCCGTGATGCACTTTGCCGCCAAAGCGCTGGTCGGCGAGAGCGTTGTCAGACCTGATATCTATTACAAAACAAATGTCACTGGAACACTCTCCCTGCTGGATGCCATGGTAGCATCAGGCGTGAAGAAGATCGTTTTTTCGAGCACCTGTGCCGTCTTCGGAAACGTTCAACCACCGATCACCGAAGATCTTCCGAAAAATCCGATCAATCCATACGGTTTTACCAAGCTGGTGATCGAGCACGCGCTGGCAGATTATGCCGCCGCTTTTCAGCTTGAAGCTGCCGCCTTGCGCTATTTCAACGCCTGTGGAGCAGCCTCAGATGGCTCGATAGGTGAGGATCATGACCCGGAAAGTCACCTGATTCCGATCGTTCTCCAAGTGGCCTTGGGGCAACGTCCGCATGTTCAGATTTTCGGCACAGATTACCCAACCCCCGATGGGTCGTGCGTGCGCGACTACATCCATGTGGAAGACCTGGCAGATGCCCACTTGCGTGTCTTAAGCCACTTAAAGCCTGGCCGTCTTGTGCATTACAACCTGGGAACAGGTGTCGGGGTGAGCGTCCGCGAAGTGATTGAAGCGGCTCGACGCGTCACGGGACACCCGATTCCTGTGATTGAATCCGACCGCCGTCCAGGCGACCCAGCCGTGCTGATGGGCGATCCCACGAAAGCTCTAAAAGAACTGGGCTGGTCGGCCAAGTTTAAGGACATTGAGCCTGTGATCAAGTCGGCCTGGGCGTGGCATCAGGCCCATCCATCGGGCTTCCAGAAATAATCAGGAAGCCTATAGATAAGAAGTTCTTACGTTGCTTTTTTTGATTCCCAAAATGATCACGAGTTGTTCCGATGCGTATCCTCACTGTTGGTCATTCTTATGTGGTTTCAATGAATCGAAGGCTGGCCCGCGAATGGGCCTTGGAGGGGCATGACGTCACTGTTGCCGCCCCCGACTTTTATCATGCAGATCTCAGGCCGATGCATTGCGAAACAGGCGAGAATGAGCCATTTGAATTGGTAAAAATTCCAGCTTTAGGGACTCGCCGTGTACATATATTTCGATATGGTCATAAGTTGTGTGACATCCTCAAGAATGGTCGGTTTGATGTTGTCCATGCCTGGGAAGAGCCGTTCATTTACGCAGGATTTCAGATTGCCCGATGGTCACCTGTCGATTCAGCCCTGATTTATTCCACTTTTCAGAACCTCCCCAAACGATATCCCCCGCCATTTTCATGGTTTGAACGATATTCACTGCGTAAGTCATCTGGATGGACAGGTTTTGGACAAACCATTGTCGATAATCTGAAATCCCGGACGTACTACCAGAACAAGCCGTGGGTGGAAATCCCGCTTGGAGTCGATACCGAATTCTTTCGGCCCGATCAGGAATCGAAACCACTTGAATTCAAAAAACTGAATTGGCCTCAGGATGATGTGCCCGTCATGGGTTACGTTGGAAGATTCGTCGAAGAAAAAGGTCTTAGGCACTTGATGAAAGTGCTGGACCAAATTCAGGGCCCGGGCAATCGTTGGAGAGCGATCTTTGTGGGTGGCGGCCCTTTGGAGCAAGAACTCCGTGATTGGGCTGGAAAATATGGCGACGAAGTGGTGAAGATTCTCACCGGCGTTGCCCATAATCAGATACCTAAGCTTTTGAATATACTCGATATATGTGTTGTTCCATCGCAGACCATGCCACATTGGCAGGAGCAACTGGGAAGAATTCTGATCGAAGCGATGGCAAGTGGAGTGCCCGTGGTGGCCAGTCGGTCGGGTGAGATCCCGTTCGTTCTCGGACCAGGAGGGATTATCCTTACGGAAGATTCTGTAGAGGAATGGGTTAAGACGTTAAACGATTTGCTCGATCAGCCCGATTTCAGAGCTAAAATGGCAAGTCGTGGCCTCGCAAGAATTCATCAGAAATTTGAATGGAGAGAGGTAGGCCGCCAGTTTATAGACTTTTTTGAATCGGTCAGCGACCATTCCTGAACACACCACTTTGACCTGTTCAAATTGGCTGGATTTGTTAACTTAAACTAATCAAATCGAGAGGTCACGGCCATGGATGGCGTTCAAATCAAAGGTTGGCCTGAAACTCGGCTCCATAAGGGTAAGTGGTTCTATTGGCTCGTCTTAAGTGTATGTTTTATGACCTCTGGCTGCAGTCATGCCCCTTGGCTGTGGGCCCATCGGACAAACGATCCTGCGCGGATGGCAAGATTGCGTCAGGAAATATCGCTGGCAGATACAGCGACGGAGTCCGGAGATTTCCTCACGGCACAGGCCCATTTAAAACGAGCCATTGATCTAAACCCACAATCTATTGAAGGTTATGTGAGACTTGGCCGGGTTCAGAATCAATTGCTGGGATGGACGGATGCCAAAGCCACTTGGGAAAAAGCTTCAAAACTCGATAAAAACGATCCGACAGTCTGGGCCGGACTGGCGGAGGCGGAAACGGCTCTGGGAGAGTTCGAACCTGCCGTCAAACACTTGGTGACCACCATTGACCTGGCTCCTCAAAAAGCCGAGCCGCACCTGAAACTTGGAGAGCTTTACGAAGCTCAGGGACGCACCGGCGAAGCGCTTCAGTCCTATCTCGATTGCTTGAATATCGAAGTGGATCACGCGATCGCTCTCATGCGGGTGGCCCGAATTCAGCGCGAACGTGGCCAGCCGATGCAAGCCATAGTGAGGCTGAATCGGGTCTTGGATCTCTCCCCGGATCAGCCGGATGCTTTGTTGCAGCGTGGACTTGCGCATCGAGATCAAGGTCAGTGGAAATTGGCCCTTGCCGACATGAAACGGGCCTTGGAGTTACAGCCCGGCAGGTCTGATATCAAACTGGAACTGGCACTCTTGATGGAATCCACAAAAGATAATCAAGAGGCGCTCAGGCTAGTACGAGAAGTGATGAACCAATCACCGGAACTGATTGGTGCCAAAGAGTTAAACGAGCGTCTTGTGCGATAAAAGTTGGGGAGTGTATTTCTATTGGTCCCCTGACATGGCGGGCTTTAGTAGATAAGGTTTTATGTAGGCCATGTCCCCTGACATGGCGGGCTTTGGATTTGGTTTTCAGATCGACGTAACTCGTTTTCGGGTTATATGTAACATGAATATTGACTGAATCGGCAAAACCCCGCCCGGTGAGGGAACTCTGTCTACAGAAATAAGTTTCTGAGCGTGATTAGGGTTTAGTTTACAGAAATATGCGTCTCATCGTGATCAAGTTTTAGGATCTGCGATCGCCATCGCCTATAAAGCCAAAACGTCAGGGCTCGTAAGCCCTGACTATGTTAGGCAGTGCAAATCAACCAACCAATCAATCAATCAATCAATCAATCAATCAATCAACGAACTGAAACTCTTTGGCGTTCACCAAAGCCCAGATGATATCTTCCCACGCATCCTTACGCTTCTCTGGCGACTTCGATGCGATGAAGGTCAAGGCAGTTTTGATCTCGTCGACCATCGGTTCGCGGGCATAGGCTGACCAGAACAGATCCTTGATTTTGACCTCTTCGGGTCGAGTATCTTTCGCAAGTTGATCGGCACGCCCGTTGGCCGCGGTCAGCTTGGCCTGAACTTCGGCTGAGTTGAGCAGCATCAGACTCTGGCTCAGACTCGCATCACCGACACGTTCACATTCGCACGACGTATCACGCTTTGGTCTCCCAAACGTATCAAGAAATGCAGAGCCGATCGCATCGTCAGGGAGCTCAATCGCACGAGTCCCAGCTGGGAATCCTGCGAATACGGAAGGGACGTCCGTGACTTTCGAGACGGCATCCAGCAGGACTTCCGCCGGCATTCTCCTAGGATAATGTCGGGCGAACGACTGGCGATCCGATTTGTTATACGTGTTAGGCTCGCTCGAAAGTCCGTATGTACGACTGGTTGTGATCAATTTGGCAAGAGCTTTCAGGTCGTATCCTGATGAGATGAACCAGCGGCTTAAGCCTTCAAGAAGCTCAGGGTTGGACGCTGGATTTGTATCTCGCATGTCGTCAATCGGCTCTGTTAAACCACGATCAAAGAAGTGGGCCCAGTAACGATTGACAACGGCCTGAGCGAAGAACGGATTCTTCGGATCGGCCAGCCAGTCCACCAATTTGTCGCGCGGGTCGTCTGTCATCGGAATGATCGACTCGGAGGCATCGCCAAGACCCTTTGGTGTCATGACTTTACCGGTTTTAGGGTGCGAAACCGATCCTGACTTCGCATTAAATATCACCTCTTCCCGACGTCCACGACGGGCTGATTCCTGGTCAGGTTTACGCCCAATCCGCCCAAAGAATGCGGCGAATCCGTAGTAGTCGTCCTGACTCCATTTTTCAAACGGGTGGTGGTGACACTTTGCACACTGAAGTCGCATGCCCAGAAAGACTTGAGCCGCGTCATCAACAAAAGCATCAGGACCTTTCAGTTGTTTGTACCACATGACGGGCGGAGACGTCCGGGCACTTCCTTCGGCTGCCAGAATGCCTCTCACGAACTTGTCGTATGGAACATTTTCCGCCAGTTGACGGCGAATCCAAGTGTGGAAACCGTAAGAGAGATACGGGTCTGAGCCACGCTTGTTGCGGAGGATGTCCGTCCACTTAAGTGCAAACAGGGCTGCATATTCAGGCTGTTCAAGCAGGCGATCGATCAGCTTTGTTCGCTTGGCTGGATCGGCGTTGGCGATAAAATTACGAGCCTCATCCGCAGTGGGGAGGGTTCCTGTCAGATCGAGGCTGACCCGGCGGATGAATTCGGCGTCTGTACAAGGCTGACTTGGGACAATACCAAGTGAATCCCAGTGTTTGAGAGCTAGCTTGTCAATCAGGTTCGTGGTCGGAAAGACGGGCTTTTGGGCGATGGGCAAACCAAGTGGCACTTTCGCTGTAAAGACTGCGACTACACCTTGATAGCGAGCCATAATGGCTGCCTGTCCAGACAGATCTTTTGTTCGGACCACTCCACCATTTTCAACCTCAGCCACTTCCGTGTCGTTCGACTGATACTGAGCCCACCGTGTCACATCTTCGGTGGAACCATTGGTATAAACCGCTGTGACAATAAGCTGTTGCGTTGATTTGCGTTTCAGGACGCGAACACCAGGCTCGATTCGGATCTCTTTGATCAAAGGATCCGTTGGCTGACCAAAAGGCATTCCCGTTTCGATCCAGCGTGCAATCTGACGGTATTCACGACTATCCTTATCGAGACGCTTGCCTCCACCATGGGGAGATTCACCAATGGCCTTGAGCAGTAGTAGACTTTCAGATGGATTGGCCGGGAAGAGGCGTCGGCCCCGACTTTCAAAAATCAGTGTCTCATAATCAAGATCAGGCTCGAAACCAAGCAGGCTCAGGCGGAAACCATTCTGGCCACCAGACTTACCGTGGCATCCTCCACCATTGCACCCTTGCTTGGTAAAGATCGGCATAATCTGATTTGTGAAGTTGATCGGGGGTGGGTTCTTCAATCCGGTGATTTCGACCTGAACAGATTTCTTGATATTACCAGTGGTCACAATCACTTCCGTCTTGCCATCCGCAACAGCGATGACACTACCTGAGGAATCGACGGTCGCGATTTTTGGATTCGCAGAAACATATTTAGAATCACTCGTGGCGTCGAACCAATCGGCTTTCGCGTTCGATCTGGCATCCACAGCAAGCTGTTGCAACGAGTCAGGGCCGTTCAGCTTGATCGAAGCAGGCTTAACCTGACTCTCTGAGAGGTCTGGCCGGGACTGATCAGCGCCAGAAGCACGCAACACAAATAGAATCAATAAGATAAGTGGCTTTGACAGGACGTGATGGAGCATGTGTTGCATGGCGAAAAACCTGTCGGCGGGATGGGCGGGAGATATGTTTTTCAAAACACATCGGAAGGCTGGCCGATCTACTTCGGATAATGAAATGTATAACTTTTCTGCCGAATGAACAAGGGAAAAATTGGAATCTCAAGAATGTTGCACATAAAAATGTCCGGATTCTAACGAATGATCAGATGGGCAACTTCGAAACCAGCAGAATCGGTCAGAAAACACCTGTACCTTTCAAAGAGTGGCTAGAGCGGCATATGATAAATATCGCTAAGATAATAAATTATAAAAGTTTATGGCATTTACACATGAGCTCGGTACTGGTTGCGGGAGAGATTGGATCTTAAAGGTATGCTCGAGACGAAATGAGGAACTTTCGGAAATTAGGCGGTCAAAAACAGGGGGACTATCATTTGATTCCGTAAGTCTTTAAAGAGGTTCGGAGGTGGATGGTTCACGAGAGTTTTTCGAGTGAGATGCTGGACAAAGTCTCAAAAGGTGGTTATAAATAGGTCGTAAGTTGTTTGCAAAAACACTTACACGACCGGGTAGCTCAGTTGGTAGAGCATCGGACTTTAATGGTCGGTGTCAGCCGATAATGAGAGCCTTCAACGGAAATAAACCAACCGTTGGATGTGCATGTTGCGAATTGCTGGAAAGCCCTGATAGCCTCACACGCCACAGCAGGATCGGTAACGATGACTGCGAAGGCATGAAAAGCGGTGAGGATTGGGTGATCAGCAGGCGAGGTTCCTTCGGCTTCGAGGGAATCGGCTTCAGAGACTAAGCGCGACACACCTGAAATGGTGATGATATAGTCCAGACTCTCAACAAG